>JAFZKU010000116.1 GCA_017551785.1 Bacteroidales bacterium
GCAGCCACGAGGGTTCCGAGGAACTTCCAGGTTTCCTGCACCTTCGGGGTCGTACCGATCCAGTAACCTATCTTAAGGTCGGTGATGAAAGCTCCGGCGACTGAAAGCGCGGTGCAGACTACGCCGCCGATTATCAGAGCTGCAGTCATGCCCGCAGTGCCGTTAAGACCGGCGGCCACGAGGATTACAGAAGTAAGGATCAGAGTCATCAGAGTCATACCGCTGACAGGGTTAGTGCCCACAAGGGCAATGGCCTGAGCAGCCACCGTAGTGAAGAGGAAGGCAATTACACCGACCACCAGCAGGGCGATTATGGCATGCCAGATGTTGCTGACAACGCCGAACGCGAAGAACAGGAAAATTACCACGAGGGCCAGCAGGATGCCGATCACTACGACCTTCATTGAAAGATCCCTCTGGGTGCGCATAACTTCTTCGTCAGCTGAGCCCTTCTTGCTCTTTATCTCTTTTGCAGCAAGCCCGACTGCACTCTTGATGACGCCGGCAGACTTGATGATGCCGATTATACCGGCGGTGGCGATACCGCCGATGCCAATGTGCCTTGCGTAGGTGGTGAAGATGGTCTCAGGAGACATAGAGCCTACGGTCTGGCTTACATTGCTGACAATATTCAGCACGTCCGGCCCCCAGATGAGGTTCATCAGAGGAATTATAACCAGCCAGACGAGGAACGAACCGCAGCAGATTATGAAGGCGTATTTCAGGCCGACAATGTAGCCCAGGCCGGCCACTGCGGCGCCCACGTTGAGCTTGAGCACCAGCTTGGCCTTGTCAGCCACCTGTGCGCCCCAGGGCAGCACCTTGGTCGAGATGGTCTCGGCCCACCAGCCGAAGGTGGAAACAATGAAGTCGTAGATACCGCCGATGAGGCCGCTGACCAGCAGCAGCTTGGCATCCTTGCCGCCGTTCTGGCCGCTGACCAGCACCTGAGTGGTGGCCGTAGCCTCGGGGAAAGGATATTCACCGTGCATATCCTTCACGAAGTATTTGCGGAAAGGGATCAGGAACAGGATGCCCAGCACGCCGCCGAGCAGAGAGCTGAAGAACACCTTTCCGAAGTCCACCGTAAGCTCAGGGAACTTGGCCTGCAGGATGTATAGAGCAGGCAGGGTGAAGATCGCGCCGGCCACTATAGAGCCACTGCAGGCTCCGATAGACTGGATGATGACGTTCTCGGACAGGGCGTTCTTGCGTTTGCAGGCGCTGGACAGGCCCACTGCAATTATGGCGATGGGGATCGCAGCTTCGAACACCTGCCCCACCTTGAGGCCCAGATAGGCCGCTGCGGCGGAGAAGATTATGGTCATCAGCACACCGATGGTCACGCTCCACACGTTGGCCTCGGGGTATTTCTTCTTCGGAGACAGGACGGGCTCATAGCTCTCCCCCTCCTTGAGCTTCCGGTACGCATTCTCCGGCAAGCCCTTGGGTTGCATATCTTTTTCTTCCATATAGAGTAATATTATTCTTCCAGACCATCCGCACCGGGACCGGCATGAGCGGCGGGAGCGTCTTCAGCCTCAGCCGGAGCCTCAGCATCGGCAAGCTTGCTCTCGATTATCTCAGCATCTTCAGCCACTGTCTCAGCCTCTGCGAGCGCCTCCTCTTCCTTTATGGCTTTGTAGGCCTTGCGGAACTTGAGAGCCACCACGAGTTCAAAGATTGCATAGACTATCAGCGCGATGCCGAACACTACGAAGAGGGTCTTCACAACCTCGAACGGATTGGTCAGCAGCACAATGCCGAGGATGAATATGAGGATGGGGATAATGTAGAACGCAAATTTGACCTTGGTGTTCTTGCCGATGGATATAAGGTTAACTATCTCGCCGATGCTGAAGAAGATCATCAGCACTCCGAACAGATAAGACAGCAGTTTGACAAAGAAATCCGGGAACACCAGCAGGACGATACCGAACAGCACGGCGATAATCCCCGTGAAGGCATACAGGCTGCCGAGCCTCTCCTTGCCGGCGAAATTGATGGCGAGGGAGATGCCGCCTACGAGGACCATGACAGCGCCGAGCGCACGGACGGCTGCAGCAACGGCGATGTCAGGCCAGATAACGATGGCCAGGCCGAGCAGCAATGCGACTATGCTGCGGATGATGCCGTATGTAGGATTGAAAAGACTTGAAATTTTCATAGTTCAATAATTGTCGTAAGGATTCCAAATATAGCACAAAAAAGTTAATTTTGTTGAGGGTAAAATTCTAAAACAAGACAGTATGAAAAAGCTGGCAGTACTTTCAGGAGCCGGAATAAGCAAGGAAAGCGGCCTGAGCACTTTCAGAGACAGCGACGGGCTGTGGGAGAACTACTCCGCCCAGGAAGTCGCATCCATCGAGGGCTGGTACCGCAACAAGGCGCTGATGCTCAAATTCTATAACGAGAGGCGCCGTCAGATCGAGCACACCGAGCCCAATGCAGCCCACAAGATCATGGCTCAGATGGAGAAGGACTGGGACATCGACATAATCACCCAGAACATCGACAACCTGCACGAGCGCGCGGGCAGCACCAAGGTCATCCACCTTCACGGCCTCATCACCCAGGCTCGCGGCGAGAACCACGAGAACACTATATATGATATAGGCTACAAAGACATCCACCTCGGCGACCTGGCCCCCACCGGCGACCAGCTGAGGCCCCACATAGTGTGGTTCGGAGAGGCCGTGCCTATGATCGAACCGGCCATCAGGATAGTGGAGAAAGCCGACATACTGCTTGTGGTAGGCACGTCTTTGAACGTCTACCCTGCCGCCGGGCTCATCCAGTACATAACCCCCGGCACTCCTATCTATCTTGTAGATCCTACACCGATGAACCTCCATTACGCCCACTACACCCAGATCCAGGACGTAGCCACAAAAGGCGTTGCGAAGTTCGCCGAGATGGTAGCCCCTCTCGCCAGCAAATCCAGCAAATGAAAAGCATAACTTGTTTCATCCTCCGGGGCGCCGATGCCGAAGCCACCCGTGACAATCTTCTGCAATGCCCCCTCGTGGGCGATGTACGCATAGTCGACAGCCTTAAGTCTTCAACCGACATACGCATGGCTGCAGAAGCGGCAGACAAAGAATTCACTCTGTTTTATACAAAAACCTTCCGTCTGGACTGGGTTCACTGGTCTCTGGAAAGGATGGTGCAGGTCGCAAGGGACACCGACGCTGTCATGCTCTATGCAGACCACTTCATAAAGATTGACGGAGTGGTCCGTAACGCCCCCGTTATCGACTGCCAGAGCGGCTCCCTGCGCGACGATTTCGACTTCGGAAGCGTACTGTTGCTGCGTACGGACGCCCTCAAGGCCGCCGCGGCCACCATGGTCGAAAACTACAAGTTCGCCGGCCTGTATGACCTGCGCCTGAAGCTTTCCCGCATCGGCAGGCTCGAGCATATAAACGAATACCTCTACCACGAAGTTGAGACCGACAACCGCAAGAGCGGCGAGAAGCAGTTCGACTACGTCGACCCGAAGAACCGCGAGGTCCAGATCGAGATGGAAAAGGCCTGCACCGAGCACCTTAAGGCTATCGGAGGCTATCTGGAACCCAAGTTCAAGGACATAGACATCGACGAGGGCGATTTCGAGTACGAAGCCTCCGTCATCATCCCCTGCCGCAACAGGGTACGCACCATAGAAGATGCAATAAAGTCGGCCCTCAGCCAGAAGACCGATTTCAAATACAACGTCTTCGTAGTTGACGACAACTCCACCGATGGCACCGTGGACATTATCCGCAAATACGCCGCCGACAGCAGGCTGGTATATGTCGCCCAGGATCCCACATGGCACGCCATAGGAGGCAACTGGAACGCCGCACTGCATCATAGCAAATGCGGCCGCTTCGCCCTGCAGCTCGACAGCGACGATGTCTACAGCGACGAGAACACAGTGCAGCGCTTCGTCGACGCATTCCGCCTGTTCCGCTGCGCTATGGTAATCGGCACCTACCGCATGACCGATTTCAACGGCAACCCCCTGCCCCCCGGCGTTATCGACCACCGTGAGTGGACAGATGACAACGGCCGCAACAACGCCCTGCGCATCAACGGACTGGGAGCCCCGCGCGGATTCTGGACCCCGCTGGTACGCCGGCTCAACTTCCCCACCACCAAATACGGCGAGGATTACGCAGTCGCCCTGCGTATCAGCCGCGAATACCGCATCGGCCGCATCTACGAAGTGATGTACAACTGCCGCCGCTGGGAAGGCAACAGCGACGCCGACCTCGAAATAGAGAAAGTCAATCTCAACAATACCTACAAGGACCGCATACGCTCCTGGGAGCTTGCCGCAAGGATAGCAGCAAACAAGAATGGATAGACCTCAGAGACACATTTCAGTCGGCATCCTCACAGCCGACAAGGTTGAATTCTCGCTCAGTGGCGGTTATCGCTGCGAAGGCGAAGCCGCTGAAGGCAGCATGACTGCAGTCATTGAAGACGGACTGGTCGCCTGCGGCGGACGTAAAGTCAAAAGGCTAGTGTTCGAAGCGGCCGGCGAAGACTCCTTCTTCACCCTCAAGGACGTCACGATCGGAGTGGATTTCCACTGGCAGCGCCGCGAGAACCAGAGCTTCAAGGGCAACCTCATACTGCTTGCCGAGCAAGATGGCATCATAGTGATAAACGACATAGGCATAGAGGATTACCTCACCTGCGTCATATCCTCCGAGATGAGCGCCGAGGCCCCGCTGGAGTTCCTCAAGGCTCACGCCGTCATCTCCCGCTCATGGTTGCTCGCTCAGATAACCGGCACCGGAAAAGCGTCCGGCGAAGGCAAGATCGACACCCCGAAGGAGCTCATAACCTGGCAGGACCACGACGACCATGAATTCTTCGACGTATGCGCCGACGACCACTGCCAGCGCTACCAGGGCATAACCAAGGTCAGCACCTCCACCGCCCGCGAAGCCATAGAAGCCACCTGGGGCGAAATCCTCGCATACGAAGGACAGGTGTGCGACGCCCGTTTCAGCAAATGCTGCGGAGGTAAGACCGAAATCTTCTCGACCTGCTGGGAAGATGAAGACAAGCCATATCTGAAGTCTTTCAAGGACAAGTTCTGCCATACCGAAGATGCATCCATCCTGGCCAATGTCCTGCCTGATTTCGACCAGGAGACCAAAGACTTCTACAGGTGGAAGGTGGAATACTCCTACAGAGAACTCTCTAAGATAGTCAGGGAACGCACAGGCCTGAATTACGGCAAGATAGTGGACCTGCGCCCCATAGAGACAGGGCCTTCAGGCAGGATCAAGAAGCTGAAGATAGTAGGCAGCCGCAAATCCCGCATCATAGGCAAGGAACTCACGATCCGCCGCACCCTGTCGCGCAGCCACCTTTACAGCTCCGCATTCGAAGTCGAAAAGACTGGGGAAGGATTCATTCTCCACGGCAAAGGCTGGGGCCACGGAGTCGGACTGTGCCAGATCGGTGCCGCCGTCATGGGCCACCTGGGGTATACATATAAAGATATCCTCCTTTACTATTACCGCGACGCGGAAATCGTAAAGGAGGACAGTCTTTCGATCTGATTTCTCAGAATCTCTTATTTCTTCTCAAGCTCTTCCTTGATGGCGGCCTGTGCAGCAGCGAGGCGTGCGATAGGCACCCTGAAAGGAGAGCATGATACGTAGTTCATACCGATCTTGTGGCAGAATTCCACTGATGCGGCGTCACCACCATGCTCACCGCAGATACCGACCTTGAGGTTCTTGCGGGTTGAGCGGCCACCGTCGATACCCATCTTGATGAGACGGCCGACAGACTCCTGGTCGATGCTCTGGAACGGGTCGAACGGGAGGATCTTGTTGTTCAGGTAGTCGTTCATGAATGAACCGATGTCGTCGCGGCTGAAGCCGTAGGTCATCTGGGTAAGGTCGTTGGTACCGAATGAGAAGAACTGTGCGGTGCGGGCCATACGGTCAGCGAGCAGAGCGGCACGCGGGATCTCGATCATAGTACCGAACATGTACGGGATGTCCATGTCGTACTGCTCCTCGACTTCCTTGTGTACCCTTTCGCAGATACGCTTCTCGAAGTTAAGCTCGTTAACAGAGATGGTTACAGGGATCATGATCTCGGGATGAGGATCGAAGCCTTCGAGGATAAGCTCTGCGGCAGCCTCGAAGATAGCCTTGAACTGCATCTCGCTAAGAGTCGGGAAGGTGATACCCAGACGAACACCGCGGTGTCCCATCATAGGGTTGATCTCGTGGAGGGCTTTGCCACGTTTCTTGATCTCAGCTACAGAAACGCCAAGTTCTTTGGCCAGCTCTTCCTGTTTTGCGCGGGTCTGAGGCACGAACTCATGCAACGGCGGATCGAGCAGACGGAAGGTAACTGACTTGGCGCTCATAACGCGCATTGTATTCTTGGCAGCTGCCTTAACGTAAGGCTCAAGCTCGTTCACGGCAGCGCGACGCTCTGCATCGGTAGCTGTGAAGATAACCTTGCGGAGTTTTGCAAGAGGCTCTTCAGAGTTCTTGCCGTAGAACATGTGCTCGATACGGAACAGACCGATACCCTCGGCACCGAAATCGATGGCCTTCTGGGCATCCTCAGGGTTGTCGGCGTTGGTACGTACGCTGAGGCGACGGTACTTGTCGACGATCTGCATGAATTTCATATAACGTACGTTCTCAGTAGCATCGATTGTGCTTACCGGAGAGTCGTATACAAGACCCTTGGTACCGTTGAGAGAGAAGATGTCGCCTTCGTGATACTGCTTGCCGGCGATGTTCAGGATCTTCTCGCCCTTGGCGCCTGAAGTGAAGGTGATGGCTTCGCAACCTACGATGCAGCACTTGCCCCATCCACGGGCTACCAGAGCGGCGTGTGAAGTCATACCACCGCGTGCGGTGAGCAGACCTACTGCAACCCTCATACCTTCAACGTCCTCAGGAGATGTATCTTCACGGACGAGGATAACGTCTTCCTTGCGGGCGGCAGCTGCAACAGCGTCGGCCGGAGTGAAGACTATCTTGCCGACAGCACCGCCGGGGCCTGCGGGCAGACCATGAGCGATAACTGCAGCATTTTTTTCAGAGTTGGGATTCAGGATCGGGTGAAGGAGTTCTTCAAGCTGGCTGGGGCTTACGCGCAGAACAGCAGTCTTGTCGTCGATAAGACCTTCCTCGATCATATCCATAGCCATGTTCAGGGCAGCCAGACCGGTGCGCTTGCCGATACGGCACTGGAGCATCCAGAGCTTGCCTTCCTGAATAGTGAACTCGATATCCTGCATATCCTTGAAGTGGTTCTCAAGCCTCTGACGGATGTCGTCAAGTTCCTTGTAGACATCAGGCATTGCAACTTCCAAAGACTTCAGGTGTTTGTTATGAGCATTCTTGGTAGCTTCATTCAGAGGGTTGGGGGTGCGGATACCTGCCACAACATCTTCACCCTGGGCGTTGATAAGCCATTCGCCGTAGAAGTTGTTGTCGCCGGTTGCAGGGTTGCGGCTGAATGCTACGCCTGTAGCAGAAGTGTCACCCATGTTTCCGAACACCATTGACTGCACGTTCACTGCAGTACCCCAGTTGTCAGGAATACCCTCGATGCGGCGGTATGCCACTGCACGCTTACCGTTCCATGATTTGAAAACGGCTCCGATACCACCCCAGAGCTGGTCGTGGGCGTTGTCCGGGAATTCAACGTGGAGGACTTCCTTTATCTTTTTCTTGAACGCCTCGCAGAGATCGATAAGGTCTTTCTCCTTGAGGTCAGTATCGCTCTTATATCCTTTCTTCTCCTTGAGCTCGTACATCATGTTCTCAAGCTGCTCGCGGATTCCCTGTCCGTCGGCAGGCTCGATGCCTTCGGCTTTCTCCATAACGACGTCTGAGTACATCATGATCAGACGACGGTAAGCATCATAAACGAACCTCGGATTCTTGGTCTTTGCGATAAGACCGGGGATTGTGGCGGTGCACAGACCGATATTGAGGACGGTGTCCATCATACCGGGCATTGAACTTCTGGCACCTGAACGGCAAGATACGAGGAGAGGATCCTTGACGTCTCCGAACTTCTTGCCCATAGTTTTTTCAGTGGCTGCAAGGGCTGCCTTCACATCGGCCTCAAGCCCTGCGGGGAACTGACCACCCAGATTGAAATACTCGGTGCAGCACTCGGTGGTGATGGTGAAACCTGCGGGTACAGGCATTCCGAGTGTACACATTTCGGCAAGGTTAGCACCCTTGCCGCCTAACAAATTCCGCATTGAGCCGTTTCCTTCGGCTTTTTTGCCACCGAACAAATAAACTCTTTTAGTTGTCATAACAGGTCAGTGAAAAATTATAATTAAAACTTCTTAGAATGGGCGCAAATGTAAGCAAATATTTAGAAAATAGAAATTTATAAATTTGTATTTGCAAAAATTAGTTATTTCATGGAAGAAGATAAAATCGCCCTCATAAATGCGGGATTCCCCTCTCCGGCGGAGGATTTCATGGATGTGGCGCTGGACCTCAACAAGGTGCTGGTCCACAATCCTGCCTCGACCTTCTTCGCCCGTGTACGGGGGCTTTCGATGATAGACGACGGCGTCGACGACGGCGACCTGCTGATAATAGACAAGAGCACAGAGCCTTACGACGGCTGCCTCGCAGTTTGCTTCGTCGACGGCGAGTTCACCCTCAAGAAATACAAGAGCATGGGAGACTATGCGCTTCTGGTGCCGGCCAACAAGGATTTCCAGCCCATCCGTGTCGACGAGAACAACCAGTTCGCCATCTGGGGCGTAGTGAAATATCTCATCAAGAAAATGTAGCAACCTATGGTTGGCCTTTGCGACTGCAACAATTTCTTCGCAAGCTGCGAACGCGTCTTCCGTCCAGACTTGAACGGCAGACCGGTGGTGGTGCTGTCCAACAATGACGGCTGCATCATAGCGCGCAGCAACGAGGCCAAGGCCCTCGGCATCAAGATGGGCACTCCCCTCTTCGAGGCCAGAGATGTGATCGAGAAGAACGGCGTGGCGGTCTTCTCGTCGAACTACCAGCTATACGGCGACATGAGCAACCGGGTCATGTCAATTCTGAAGGAGACCGTCCCAGCCATCGAGGTCTATTCCATAGATGAGGCCTTCCTGAACCTGGAGGGTCTGCCTCTGGAGGGCCTTCAGCAGAAGGGACGCGACCTGTCGGCACGCATCCGCAGGGACACCGGCATACCGGTAAGCATCGGTATGGCTCCGACTAAGACCCTGGCAAAGATTGCCAGCAAACTCTGCAAGCAGTATCCCAAGCTGCTGGGATGCTGCCTGATGTACCGGCCGCAGGATATAGAGAAGGTGCTTCGCAAGTTCCCTGTCGGGGACGTATGGGGCATAGGTCGCAAATACCGCAAGAAACTGGAGCTGATGGGCATCCACACCGCATGGGACTTCTGCTCGATGCCCCGCAGCGAGGTGAGCCGCATGATGAGCGTCACCGGAGTCAAGACATGGCTGGA
>JAFZKU010000117.1 GCA_017551785.1 Bacteroidales bacterium
AACTCGTATCCAGCAGGCCACCCCCCTCTTCCCTGGCCGGGGTGGCCATGTTTCCTCAGACCTTCTTTCCTTTGCATCTGCTAATCCTAAGCTGGCAAAATGGCGACTGTCGGCAGAATGCCGCAAGGCAACATTGTGCCCCACTTTGCGAGGCCGGCCTTTTTGCCGAGCAAAGAAGGGGGTCTGGAGGGGCGCGAATTTGTGGAATAAATTCGCGGTTGCCCCTAGGCATTGCTGCCGCAGTCGTATAGACTGTAATTTATATTCCCAAAATTATTTGAAGATTAGCTGGAGGAAGTGATAGAGGCTGCGGCGCCAGGTCTGCCATTCGTGGGCGGTGCCGGGGGAGACGTAGGTGGAGGCGTTGAAGCCGAGGCCGCGGAGCTGCTCGGCGTTCTGCTGGATACGTTCCGGGTATTCTTCAGAGCCGCAGGTCTCGAAAACCAGTTTCACTGTATCCTTGCGAAGGAGGGAGGGCTCGGAAACCACACCGCCGCTGAAGATGCCAAGCCAGCTGAACATGTCGCTGTGCCTTACTCCGACTGTGCCGGTCAGCATGCCTCCGAGCGAAAGGCCTGCCATGGCACGGTGAGCGGCGTCAGGAATGACGCGATAGTGCGCCTCGATGTCGGGCAGGGCCTCGGTAAAGAACATCTCCTCATAATTCTCATTCCACTTGTCTGCAAGCGCAAGCCTTCCGCGGTTGTCGCCGGGGCGATAGACGAAGTCATTGTTCATCACTATGATCAGTGGCTCGATCTTGCCGTCCGCGATAAGATTGTCGGCGATGATGGCTGCGAAACCGGTGTGCGTCCACTCAGTCTCATTCTCGCCTGCTCCGTGCTGGAGATAGAGCACGGGGTAGCTCTTGTCGGGACGCGAATCATACTCGGCAGGGGTGTACACATACGCCCTGCGCCATTTCCCTTCGATTGCTGAGAAGAACCAGTGCTCGCGGACGTCACCGTGCGGCACGTCACGCATCAGATAATAACTGTCTTGCGGCGAGGGAATTTCGATGGTGCTCACCCAGCCGTTCGAATATGTGAATTCCAGACCGGGATCGGGAACCTTGACGCCGTCTACGATCCAGCGGGCAATCTGATAGCCTACCTTCGGAGCCTTGGCGATAACATTCCAGTTACCGTCAGCATCCTGCTGCGCCGGGAATTCCACGAAGGCGAATTCCAGCTTCACATCTTTAGCCGTGGCGGGGGCGCTGAAGCGGAACCAGTAATCGCCCTCAGCGTTTACTTTCGGGAATTCAGACTGGCGCTGCGTGCTGGACGTGCGCTGCCAGCCATCTGAAGAAGGAGCGGTAAAAGTACCCTGGGCGAAAGCGGAGCTGCACAACATGCATACCGCAGCAATGGAAAGGAGTAAATTCTTCATAATTGCATTTTTCTACAAAATTAATGAAATTTGCGGCCAATAATTAGCGAGAAGCTATGATTACATTTCTCTGCTGCATCACATTCCTTATTGCCGGATTCTTCACTTACGGCAGATTCGTAGAAAGGAAACTCTTCCACGTCAACCCTGAACGCCAGACACCGTGCTACCGTATGCGCGACGGTGTAGATTACGAACCGATGAAGACGTGGAGGGTCTACATCATCCAGTTTCTTAACATCGCAGGTCTGGGCCCCATATTCGGAGCTATCCTGGGCGCCGCGTACGGCCCCATGGCATATCTGTGGATAACGCTGGGCTGCGTTTTCATGGGAGCCGTCCATGACTTCTTCAGCGGAATGCTGTCGGTGCGCTCTAATGGACGCAGTATGCCGGTGGTGGTAGGCCAGTATCTCGGCTCTGGAGCCCGCAAGTTCATGAACGTGTTCCTCGCATTCACTCTGATCGGCATCGGCTGCTCCTTCGTCACCGGCCCCGCCGACCTGCTGAACAACATGCTGCCGGTAAGCAAGCTGTTCTGGGTGATTGTGATCTTCGCATATTACATCCTGGCCACGATGCTGCCCATAAACAAGATAATAGGCCGCATCTATCCTGTCTTCGGCATGCTGCTGCTCTTCATGGCGCTGGCAGTGTCAGGAGCTATGATATACAGATTCGCTAACGGCAGCCTGCCAATGCTGGAACTGTCTGCCGACTCGTTCCGTAACTTCCACGCCCAGCCCGAAAAGTTCAGACTCTTCCCGATGTTGTTCGTAGTGATTTCCTGCGGAGCCATCTCCGGTTTCCACTCCACCCAGACTCCTATGATGGCCAGATGCCTTGAAAATGAGAAGGACGGAAGGAAAGTGTTCTACGGTGCAATGATCACCGAAGGCATAGTTGCGATGATCTGGGCCACGGCAGCCATCAACTATTTCGGCGGTCCGGACGGACTGAACGCAGCAGCGACAGCCGGTTCGACACCTGCAATCATAGTCAACACTATCTGCAACGACTGGCTTGGAAAGGTAGGAGCAGTGCTCGCTGTGCTGGGAGTTGTGCTCTGCCCGATAACCTCCGGCGACACAGCCTTCCGCAGCCTGCGACTCATGCTTGGCGACGCCCTGAAGCTCAACCAGGTGCCCATCCGCAACAGGCTTGTGCTTGCCTTGCCGATATTCCTGGTAGCCGCCTTCTGCTGCATGATGGACTTCACCGTGCTGTGGAACTACGTAGGTATCGGTAACCAGATAGTTGCATGTGTCATGCTCTGGACCTTCGCCAAATATCTGTCAAGGACCTGGAAACATCTGTTCCTGTCAATCCCTGCAACTTTCCTGACATATGTCTGCGTGTCATACTTCATGATGGCCCCGCACGTCAACGGCGGTCTGGCCCTGAACCCCGCCGTCGGCTACATTGTCGCCGGAGCCATAGCTCTCGCAGCATTTGTCACATTCAATCTTTATAGTGTAAAACGTCAGGCAGCAAAACGCATCCGCCGTACAGCTTAGGAACGATTATTGTTGCGAGCTGCCACCAAACATTTAACAACGTAACTTAAAATGAAAAAATTCTTCTTGATGATCATAATGGCCGCTGCACTCACTGCATGCCAGAAAGAATCTGTAAACGCATTCATCGACAATAACGGAGACTGCATATTTGAGAACAGCTTAGTGTGCTACCGCATCAACGGAGCTTCCAATCCGGTCGTTACATCCGGCATGGAAGCCATATTCAAGGCTGTTATCGACAAGCAGGATGTAGTAAAAGACCGCAAGGCCGCTGTGGCTGGAAGTCTCAACGACGGCGGTTCAGCAATTGTCGTTGAAGATTCGCTGGTATTCCCGCTCGAGAACTTCACTTCTTTCGAAGTGATTGAGAAGACTCCCAAGCATGTGACATTTTCAGTGACATATCCTGCTTTTCCCGTCGGTGAAGACAGCATAAGCCTCGTGCGTACTGTAACCCTCCGCGACGGCTCGCTCTACTGTGAGGTGTCTGATGTATACTCAAGCAATCATGTAGGAAGTGCTCCTTACACAGCCGCAGCCGGCTTTGCAAAAGGCAGCTCGGAACGCAGCGAAACAGGCAAAGATTATATCATCAACTGGGAGAACATGCCGGACGGCGACGGCTCGTTCGGAATCGGTGTCGTAATGCCGATGTCCGGCGATTTAGTATTCGACGGCCCTGCCAACAGCGCAGTGGCTTATTTCCCCACCAGATACGGACGCAGGGTTGACTACGCAGTAGGCAGCTGCTGGAGCAGGGGAGAGGTCGCCACATTCGACATGTGGGCGAACAAGGTGCGTCTGTAGCGCTATTTCTTCTGAGCTTTTGCTGCAGCCAGATTGATGGCTGCGATCAGTGCGGCCCCGACGAGCATCCAGATAATTGCCGATGCGAGTTGTGGGTCGCCTGCGTATTGGCCGGGCCACAACGGACGGTCGGTGCCGGCGGCGAGGGTTTCCTTCCACGGCCAGACCTTCAGCAGCGAGCCGCACATAAGGCCGCAGAGCATGCTGAGGGTGGGTTTGTAGTATTTCTTCAGCAGCCACGAAAGGAAGTGCGAGAAGCATATAAGGCCGACTGCAGCACCGATGGCGAAGACCAGCAGGATGACTATCTTCAGCTCGCTGACAGCTTCCAGCATGAAGGCATATTTGCCCAGGAGCAGCAGGATGAAGCTGCCGGAAATGCCGGGGAGGATCATGGTGCAGAAGGCGATGGCGCCGCAGAAGAAGATGAACAGCAGGCTGTCCGGAGTGGTGGCGGGGGTTGCTATGCAGATGAAGACGCCGAGGGCGGCTCCGACTATGAAGCTGACAGCGCTGCTGAAGGTGAAGCGGCCCATGTCCTTCATGATGAAAACGGTCGACACCAGAATCAGTCCGAAGAAGAACGACCAGAGGGGGATAGGGTGGGTCTCCAGCAGATACTGGAACAGCTTGGCCAGTGAGAAAATGCTTATTACGACGCCGGCGAATACGGCCAGCAGGAAGTTGCCGTTTATGGCTTTCCAGAATTCCTTGAACTTGCCGGTGAAAAACAGTTTTACTGCAGTACCGTCAATCGATTTCAAAGAATCTACAAGCTCTTTGTAAATTCCTGTCATGAAGGCAATTGTGCCGCCTGAAACGCCAGGAATCACATTTGCTGCACCCATCAGGACGCCTTTGATGGCCAGCACTATGTATGACATAAAATTTCTCATGCGGCAAAGATATCTGATTTGTTGGGTATTTCACTATTTTTTACAATCTTTGCCACGCAAAACATAAACACTTTTTTTATTATACCCTACCCATCATAACGCTGCCGAAATGAAAGACTCAAATTTCATCATCAGTCTGGACCATATCACTAAGTGGTTCGGAGACAAACAAGTTCTGAATGATGTCAATTTGCATGTTAAGAAAGGTGAATTCATCACCATTCTCGGTCCGTCCGGTTGTGGCAAGACCACTCTCCTCAGAATCCTCGCAGGATTCGTTACCCCGGACGAAGGTACGGTAGAGATAGGCGGAGAGCTAATGAACTCAATCCCGCCTTACAAACGCCCCGTAAATACGGTTTTCCAGCGCTATGCGCTTTTTCCTCATCTGAACGTATTCGACAACGTAGCTTTCGGCCTCAAGCTCAACAAAGTGCCTGAGGACGAGATAGAGCAGCGCGTTCGCAAGGCCCTCAAGATGGTCAATATGACCGACTATGAGTGGCGCGACGTGGAGTCGCTGTCCGGCGGTCAGCAGCAGAGGGTGGCCATAGCCCGTGCGCTCATCAACTCTCCGGAGGTGCTGCTTCTCGACGAGCCTCTGAGCGCCCTCGACCATAAGATGCGCAAGGACATGCAGGTGGAGCTGAAGGAAATCCACGAAAAACTGGGCGTTACATTCCTGTATGTGACCCACGACCAGGAGGAGGCCCTGACCCTCAGCGACACCATCGTCGTTATGAACGACGGCGTGATCCAGCAGGCCGGCACCCCCATTGACATATATAACGAGCCAGTCAACGCTTTCGTAGCCGACTTCATCGGCGAGAGCAACATAGTGAACGGCACCATGATCTGCGACCGCAAGGTCAATTTCCTGGGCCACGACTTCGACTGTGTTGACGAAGGTTTCGGAGAGAACACTCCTGTGGATGTTGTGATCCGCCCGGAGGACATCTACCTCATGGAGTCTCCCAACAAGGCTTCGATGTTCGAAGGCACCGTCCAGTCATGCGTGTTCCAGGGCGTGCACTACGAAATCACTGTAATAACCGACGAGGGCTATGAAGTCATGATCCAGGACTACAATCCCTTCGAGGCCGGAATGAAGGTGTCCATGGTCATCAAGCCTCAGGACATCCAGGTAATGCACAAGGAGCGCACCTGCAACACCTTCGAAGGTACGCTGGTCGACGAGACACACGTGGAGATGCTCGGCATCACCTTCGAATGCCTGCCCCAGGAGTTGTATCAGGGCGAGAAGGTAGACGTGCTGGTTGATGTCGACTTCGACAAGGTAGACTTGCTCGACGACATCGACAACGCCGAGCTGGTGGGCGACGTCCGCTTCATCCTCTACAAGGGCGACCACTACTATCTCACCGTCATGACGGAAGACCGCGACAACGTCTATGTCGACACTGACGACGTGTGGGACGAGCGCGACCTGGTCGGCATCAAGATACTCCCTGAAGATATGCGTATAAGGAAAGCTGAAAAATAGTCGCAGATGGGAAAGATCAAACAGTTTTTCGGCCGTCGCAGCAGCTGGAGCATCCCTTACCTGATCTTCATGCTGATATTCGTGGTGCTTCCGCTGGTGCTGGTTGTGCTCTACGCCTTCCGCGACCCGCAGGGCAATTTCACCTTCGCCAACGTCCGCACCTTCATCAATGAGAAAGAGTCGGTCAACACGCTTGTCTATTCAGTAGGCATTGCCCTCATCAATACGATTATCTGTATCATCCTCGGCTATCCGGCCGCATACATACTCAGCCGCACGAAATTCCGCAACGCTTCCGTGATGGTGGCTCTGTTCCTCATCCCGATGTTCATCAACGTGCTGATGCGTACGCTGGCCACCGTGGCTCTCTTCGGCTTCATCAAAGTGCCGCTGGGTCAGGCTACCCTCATCTTCGGTATGGTATACAACTACCTGCCCTTCATGATCCTGCCCATCTACACAGTGCTCCAGAAGCTCGACAAGAGCTACATAGAGGCCGCTCAGGACCTTGGCGCCAACAACTTCAAGGTCTTCACCAAGGTGACGCTCCCGCTCTCCATGCCCGGCGTGGTCAGCGGCATCATGATGGTGTTCATGCCTACTATTTCCACCTTTGCCATCGCCGAGCTGCTGACGATGAACAACATCAAGCTCTTCGGTACGGTAATCCAGGAGAACATCAACAACGGCATGTGGAACTACGGAGCTCTGCTCTCCCTGATAATGCTTATACTCATCGTCGTCACGAACCTGTTCAATGACGAGAAAGAAGAGGCTTCGGCCGCTGGAGGGCTTGTGTAATGAAGACATTCCTCTCAAAGGCATATATCTGGGTGCTGCTGGTGCTGCTCTACGCGCCGATGATCATAATCGGAGTCTTCTCTTTCACCGAGGCCAAGGTTCTCGGCAACTGGACCGGCTTCTCAGTGGGGCTCTACCGCTCGCTGTTCACCCCCGGTGCGCATGAGGCTCTTATGGCCGCAGTCATCAATACTCTCATCATCGGCCTGGTGGCTGCGATTGTCTCCACCGCGCTTGGCACAGTGTCTGCCATCGGCATCTTCAATCTGCGCAACAAGCGTTTCAAGGCAGTCATGAACACCATGAACAACATCCCTATCCTGAATGCCGACATAATCACCGGCGTATCGCTGTTCCTGCTGTTCGTAAGCCTTGGAGTCACCCAGGGCTATGTAACCCTGACGTTGTGCCACATCACCTTCTGCACGCCGTATGTAGTGCTCTGCGTGATGCCCCGCCTCAAACAGATGAACCCCAATACCTTCGAAGCTGCGCTCGACCTCGGCGCCACGCCTTCCCAGGCCCTCCGCAAGGTGATCCTGCCGCAGATCCGCAGCGGCATGGTGAGCGGCTTCTTCCTGTCGTTTATCCTCTCTATCGACGATTTCGAAGTCAGTGTCTTCAACATCGGCACAAACGGCCTGCAGACGCTGTCTACATTTATATACGCAGATTCCCGCAAGGGAGGACTTACCCCCGAGCTGCGTCCGATGATCACCCTGGTGTTCGTCGCCGTGCTCGCCGTCCTTATCATCATGAATCTGCGAACTAAAAACAACAATCAAACTAATTCTCTGAAATGAAAAAACTCTTGAGCATTGCACTCTGCTTCGCGTGTGCAGTGGTGTTGTGCGCATGTTCCGGCGGTTCGTCCGGCGACAGGGCGCATCAGCTGAAAATCTACAACTGGTCTGACTACATCGACGAAGACCTTCTCGACGAGTTCGAGGAGTGGTATTACGAGCAGACCGGGGAGAAGGTTGAGATTATCTACCAGGTGTTCGACATCAACGAAGTGATGCTGGCGAAGGTGGAGAGGGGACAGGCCGATTATGACCTCGTATGTCCTTCGGACTATATCATAGAAAGAATGATCAACCACGGGCTGGCTCTTCCGCTCGACCGCAACTACGGCAGCACTCCGGACTACACCGGCAACGTGTCTCCTTTCGCCATCGAGAAGTTCAACGAGATGAATAC
>JAFZKU010000118.1 GCA_017551785.1 Bacteroidales bacterium
CTGCTGCACGCCATTGTCGACGGCGTGGCTGTCATCATTTCCAAGTCGCTTGGAATGTTCGCCGTGGAGCTGATCATTACGGTGATGGCCGTTGCAATCTCTCTGCTCGCCTGGCTCGTCGCGCACAAAGCCTTCCCGGCCACCGCTCCAGCCCCGGCCGCAGTACAACCGGAGGAGTTGCAGGAGGAGGTCCCTCCGCAGAGCGAATAGGCAGGAGGAGTTTCCTCAGGAGAGCGAGTAGGCTGGAGGAGTTTCCTCAGGAGGGTAAGTAGCAGGAATGCCTGCGGGAGAGTACCTTCTGCGGAGCGTTTTTTTCTGCCACAGTCCGAAAGAATTGCGAGAAATGTGCTGACTGCGGCACATTTTTCCGGCTTTTCAGCCGTTTTGCCGCCTTGGTCAGAAAGAATTGCGCGAAACTTGCTGACCGTGGCAGAGCCACCGGCCGTTCGCGTATATAGTGCGGAGCTTTTGTGCCGTATCGAAGAAGTCGGTGCAGCGGCCGTCGCCATGGCCGGTGAAGCCACCGAAAGCAGCCATCTGGATTCCTTCCCGTGAGTACAGATATGTCATGTCATCGGGGCCTCGCCAGGTGTCGAAGTGATAGACTTTTTCGGAGTTATAGAGGTATTCGTCCACGGAAGTGGGCTGGAGGGTCTCAACTAGATTGATGATTGGCTCGCTGACGTCACCAGGCCTCCCAATCTTCTCACAGGAGGTGAACAGCATCCCGCTAATTGCAACAGCTGCAATGATACAAATGGTTCTTCTCATAATTCATTCTTTGCAATAGAAACACCGCAATGCCGGAAATACGTCTCGGGACAAGCAACATCTGCTTGCAGTTACTGCGGTGGGTTAATAGGGCGCATCAGCGCCGTGGCGGAGTGTGCGAGTGTCCGAAGGACAGGAGCCACGGAGACACCCGGGGTTTGGGGCGAAGCCCCAGTAAAAAAGGGAGCGGAACGCCCGAAGGGCGGTTTTCCGCGAAAAAAGGCCAGCATTGCTGCTGGCCTTTTTGAGCGGAAAACGAGACTCGAACTCGCGACCCCGACCTTGGCAAGGTCGTGCTCTACCAACTGAGCTATTTCCGCGTTATCCCGAATTGGGAAGGCAAAGATATGGATATTTTTGATATGTGCAAACAAAAAAGGTGATAAATTTGCTGAAACAAATCTGCTATGAGGAAATTAGTCTCTATTCTGTTGGGCTTGGCCATATTCGCATCGGTTAATGTAAATGCGCAAAGTTATTATACTGCAGGCAGCGATCCGAAGACCAATTGGAAAAGCATCTACACAGAACATTATGAGATTATCTTCCCCTCAGCCATCGATTCTCTTGCACGCGTTTATGCGGCCAATATGGAGGCGGTCCGCAAGGATGCTATCCTGCTGCCGCAGCACGTAGACCCGAAGCGCACACCTGTAATCCTTCACCCCTACACCCTGACAGGCAATGACAACCAGCGCAGCCACAGCCCTTTGAGGCTCGACGTCTACACCTCTCCCAAGATGTACGAATTCATGTCCGAACCGTGGGAATACACGACCGCCATTGCAAAGAGCCGGCATCTGGGACAAGCATATCTCATGGACAGAGGCTTCTTCCGCTATGCCCGCTATATCTTCGGCGACAACGCCCGTCTGCTGGGAGACGCCTTATTCTTCAACAGGTTCTACTGGCTGGGAGACGCAAGGGTGGCAGTCACAGATCTGAGCCACGCCGGAGTCGGCAGGAGCGCAGACTTCCTCAAAACCTACCGCACCGCTTTCGCTCAGAATGATAACCGCAGTTATTACAGGTGGAAGCTGGGTTCATACGAATATTATACCCCCGAGCCCGAAAAGTTAGGATATCTCCTCGAGGCCAACTACCGCGATCAGAACAACTTGTCCGACTTCAGCTGGAAATGGGCAGACGCATATTTCAGGCACCCGCTCAAAGGCTGGGTTCTCGGCAGCCTCTCCGACGAAACCAGTACCTTCAAGGGCAAGTATTTCGATGAGCGCTGGAAACAAATAGGCGATTATTACCGTGAGGACTACGCTTCCCGCAAACCATTCACTCCGGAGAGCAAACTCTGGCCGGCAGAGAATTACAACGAGTATCTGAAATCCTCATATGACAAAGAAAATAATGTCTTATATGCCGTCAAGAGCAGCTTAAAAGAGACTGACCACCTAGTCGAGATCGACCTCAAGTACGGCACCGAGCGGAAGCTGATGACTTTCAGTACGGAGTCTTCCGACGTCACCTTGCACGGTGACCTGCTTTATTGGAGCGAGACTGTCCACAAAGGTCCGTGGGAGCTGAGAGATTACTCGGAACTGTTCACATATAATATAAGGACAGGCGCAGTCCGCAGGATAACCAGCAATACCCGCTATTACAATCCCGTCCCGAATGGCAGCGGCACGGTACTGGCAGTCAGCGAGAACACCGTCGACGGCAAGTCTTATCTGACGATTCTTTCTCCTTCCGGCGACAAGGAAGCTTCTTTCCCAGCCCCTGACAACGGGTCGATCAAGGAACTGGTCTGGATAGGGGATGTCCTGTACTGCCTGATCGTTACAGCCGACGGCCTTGGGGTCTACTCTATGGGAGATGACGGCTGGAGTACGGCAATCGCCCCGCAGTGGCAGAACATAAGCGACATGGGGGCTAGCGAAATCCGGCTGAACGGGCGGATGATGGAGGTGCTCACTTTCACAAGCGACGTGGACGGAGTTTCAAACATATACGCCTACGTTCCGCGGAATCACACCGTATACAGACTGATCAATTCGCCCTACGGGGCGGCCTGCGCCAACGGCTTTTTGGACGGCGGTCTGATCTACAGCAGCTACGGCCGGAACGGCTATTCTATAGTCAGCACAGCTGCCGAGGATTTTGAGCTGAAAGTTGTGGACATGTCCTCACCGCACAGCTTCCCTCTTGCCGACAAAGGTACGGAACTCGCTTCCAACGCATATCCCAAGCCGGACGAGGCACTTCTGGCCAGCTATCAGGACGAGTCGAGGTATCCTTCAGAGGAATACAGCAAGGTGGCTCATCTGTTCCATATCCACAGCTGGTCTCCGATTTATCGTGAGGCTCCCGCCGCGCTGAACGGCAATACGGCAAGAAACTCTATCGGACTGATGGTGGTGTCGCAGAATATGCTTGGCACCGTGACGGGCAGGCTCGGCTATACCTTTGACAGGAGCAAGTACACCGGCAAATACAGGAACGGACTCCACGCAGGCATGTCTTTCAAAGGTGGTATACCGAGAGTTGACGTCAATGCAGAAATCAATACTTACGAAAAGGTCGAGCTGGTCCATTATATCAATGAAGAAGGACAGGTTGCCAACGGTTATCGTCTGGCCGCCGACGGAGTGCCTTTCTACGACATATCTGCCCGCATCTACCAGCCGCTGTCTTACAATATGCTGGGCTGGTATGCGGAGGTTCTGCCATATGTGACATTCCATCACAATAACAACAGGGCGGTAGACCTTATCGGCCAGAAGAGCGGCACGACCGACTACTTCCAGATTGGAATCGGTGCCGGCCTGGAGACAGAGACGGCCTATGCTGCAATCTACCCTCGCTGGGGCCTGATTGTCACTATGGACCGCATTGCTCCTGCAGCTTTCGGCAGCGCAGCGAAGCAGTTCACTTCGCAGACCGCACTGGGCATTTCTGCCTATCTGCCCGGCTTTGAAGTGACCCACGGCGTCAAAGTGGGCCTCAGCGTGGTCAATCAGAACTGGAAAAAAGGCCGTGCCGTATTCCTGACAGAGAGCCTCATCGATATGCCGAGAGGCCTGATCAAGATGGATCCTTCCCAGTTCAACAGCAGGAATTATATAAAAGGTGCCATAGAATATGCTCTGCCCGTGAATCTAGGCGATACCGACCTTGCCGGCCTTCTCTATCTCCGCAGGCTTCAGCTCATTCCGTTCTTCGACTTTGCAACGAGCTGGCAGTACAGCGGCGGCAGGAAGGAATTCTACAGTATGGGCTCGGAGATCATGCTGAACTGCAACTTTTTCGGAATCAGGCAGGGACTGATTTTGGGTGTGCGTTATGCATACAATAATGGCTCCCCGAGCATGCCGGGAAGCCATACGTTCCAAGTTATATTCAAAGGCGACCTGTAATCAGACGCTCAGAATCTTTGTGACTTCGTAAAGGTCGCGGTTGACCTGGTTGTGGCGGCTGCAGGCCTCTTCGAAAGGAGTGAAAGTCACTTCTCCCTTGTGGATTCCTACCATTACGCCTTTGCGGTTGTCGAGCAGGGCTCCGACAGCTTCGTATCCGAGCATGCTGGCCAGCACGCGGTCGCTGCAGGTCGGGCTGCCTCCGCGCTGGATGTGTCCGAGGGTGGTGACGCGGGTGCTGTAGTCAGGAATGTGCTCCTTGACTTGTGCAGCGACTTCTTCGGCGCTGCCCATCTTGCCTCCTTCTGAGACTATGATGATGCCAGAGGTTTTGTTCTTGCGGCGCTCGACTACCAGATACTTGCAGAGGCTGTCGATGTCGGTCATGATCTCGGGCACGAGGGTAACCTCGGCGCCGGTCGCGATGCCGGTGTTGAGTCCGATGAATCCGGCGTCGCGGCCCATTACTTCTACGAAGAACACCAGATTGTGGCTCTGGGCGGTGTCGCGGATTTTGTCGATGGCTTCCATCGCAGTGTTGATGGCGGTGTCGAAACCGATGGTATAGTCAGTGCCATAGATGTCGTTGTCGATTGTGGCGGGGATGCCGACGATAGGGATGTCGAAATCACCGCCGAGGGCCATGGCTCCGCGGAAAGAACCGTCGCCGCCGATTACTACGAGGGCGTCGATGCCGGCTTCGACAAGGTTGTCGTATGCTTTCTTGCGCACATCTTTCTCCTTGAATTCGGGGCAACGCGAGGTCATCAGGATTGTACCGCCACGGTTGATTATCTTGGATACGGATTGGGACTGCATGGGGACAAATTTCTTCTTCAGAATACCTTTATATCCCTCCTGGATGCCTACAACATCGATTTTATAGAAGATTGCAGTACGGACGACAGCTCTGATGGCTGCATTCATTCCGGGGGAGTCGCCACCCGAAGTGAGAACACCTATTTTTTCTATTTCGTGCATAGTCGGATGTTATTTTTGTGTCCGTAAAGATAATGAATTTTGACAGTGTTTTTAAATAGTTTTTTATTTATAAATAAATTTTTCATACCTTTGAATGTTATTATACGCCAACTGACTATTGTTATAATCAAATATTTACTCTATGAAAACTTTGTTCAAAGGATTTCTTATCGCTTCGCTGATGTTTATCGGCGTTGCAGCCAACGCGCAGACTAAGATCTACAACAATGTTGGCACTATCGATGTTACAAAAGCCGAATACAACGGCGACCAGGTAGATGTTGCTTATACAGTTACCATTGATCCCGATATCCAGAATATCATCGGGCTCAAAGGCAAGAAGGGCATCGTTCTCACTACTGCTCTTGCTGAAGGCGACTACAAGCAGCTTATCGAGTGCCTCGTAATCAGCCCTGCTAACGGCAACGCCCGCACTCCTTGGCTCGAGGCCAGGTGCGAAGATGTTACCAACAACGTCCGCTGGTTCAATGCCAAAGCTGACGAGCCGCTGGTTATCAAATCTAACTACACTCTCAAGGCAAAAGACTGGACTTCTCCCAAGACTGTCCTCACTCTTACCGTTCAGGATTACAAGAGCGACGAGTGCCTTGTCCGCCTGCTTGGTCCCAAGAATATTGCAAAACTCACTGCTAAGGATCTCGTTCCCGCATGGGCTGATCTCGCAGCTGCATCAAATGGTCCCGAGAAGCATCTCGCTACCAAACTTTACTATCCTGTAAACGTTACCAGCGAAGTTGACGATTATCTTGAGAATGCTCAGGCTCTGTCACTCCTCAAGACTCTCGACTCTCCGAACTTCGAAGTTACCAATATCACCATCAACGGTTGGGCTTCTCCTGAGGCTACCGTAGCATACAACCAGAAACTTTCTGAGAAACGTGCCGCTACCATGAAGGACATCATTTCTTCAAGGTACAGCTTCCCTGAGTCAGTTTACAGCGTAACTGGTAAGGGTGAGTACTGGGAAGGCGTCGACGAGTATGTTGCTGCTAGCAACGACCAGGCTCTCAAGAACTGGGCTGCCAAGTCATTCTCTAACCTTGACGCTAAGGAAGCTGCTCTGAAACAGCTGAGCGCTTACAGGGATATCTTCAACACCGTATATCCTCGTTCACGTTTCGCTGACTGCAACGTTTCTTACAAGCTCATCAACTTCGACGAGGCTGCTGTTCGTTCAATCTACAACCAGTTCCCTGAGCAGGTTCAGGAGGATGAATATGTAGCTCTTGCTACTCTGAACGACAAGGTTGACAAGGCTGTTGTCGAGAAGGGTCTCAAGTATTATCCTGAGAGCGCAGCTCTGAACAACCTCGCAGCTAAGGCTGCAGTTGCTGACGGCCAGTACAGGCAGGCTATCTCTTACCTCCAGAAAGCCGGCAACAGCAAGGAAGTTCTCAACAACATCGGCGCTTGCTACATGCTCCTTGGCGACAAGGCTTCTGCTACTCAGAACCTCCAGAGGGCTTACGGTCTTCCTGAGGCAGCTGAGAACCTCCAGATGCTCAGAATGATGGAGTAATCATCTTAACACATTATATATAAAAGGTGACTGGCCCTCCCGCCAGTCACTTTTTTTTCTTACCTTTGCCCCATCACGCCTTGGTGGTGGAATGGTAGACACGAGGGACTTAAAATCCCTTGGGCAGTAATGTCCGTGCGGGTTCGAGTCCCGCCCGAGGCACGAAAAAGACCCAGTCGCAACAGCGGCTGGGCCTTTTTGTGCCTGATGGCACCGTTTGTATTTACCAAATTTGGTTACTTCTGGTCACCGCTATAGAGACTGGTCGAGATGATACGATAGTGTTGGCCACTAGTTATTGCCACTTGCTGACTGTGCTTTTGCCGTCGGCGCCAAAGGTGATCACGGCATCGATAAAAGGATTGTCCTGTTTAAGGAAATCGCTCAATTTGCCGGCTTTAATGTGAGAGATAACGGACTGGCCGTTCTTATAAGCCTCTTGAACAGGAGTGTTGCCCGCATCGTGTGACCAGGCGTAGCAAGAATAGTCCCTCATAATGTGGTATCCTGCTTCCATGTCGATGCCAGCTTTGGGAACAAGCTCCAGATAAAAACCCAGTTTGCCGGGCAGAGTGATTTTTACATCCGATTCCCAATACTTGACAGAGCCGTAAAGATCCGAGACCTTATCTTCCCATTTAGTCACATTATGTTTACTGATTTCACCGGTGGCAGTATATTCCATGATATAGAAATCGAAATATTTCAGCGTCTCGGCATCAGTGAGCACATGACTTGTGATCTCACCAAAGTAGGTTATTTTTTCGGGTGTGGGGTCCTCTCTGTTTTCCTTAGAACAAGAGCAGAGAATTGCGCAGATAACGGCTAAGGCCGCCAGCGTTGATTTAGTGGTTTTCATTGTATGATATTATTTGGTGTTTCCGCGTGGCAAAGATACAGATAAAGTTTGTGATAGAAAATGGCAGACTGTGTGTACATTTGCAGATAGCTTTATTAATAGCTTATAAGTGGAAGGGTATACTGTAAAACACGCTTTCAGGCATTTCCTGCCGGCAGCGATACTGTCAGGCACTATAGTGGAGCTGCGTGTCATCACGGACGGCATCATAGTCAGCCGCCTTATTGGCCCTTCCGCCCTCTCCGCCATTAATTTCTATATGCCTCTGGATTCGACGCTGGAGGCGATTATCACCATTTTCGCATTCGGCGCCAGCTTCCTGGCGGCCGGACGGATGGGACGCCAGGATTACCGCGGAGCATCGCATCTGTTCAGTGTCTCTCTGACATGCACCAGTGCATTTATCCTCCTGCTGACAGGCCTGTTCGTCCTGTTCTTCCAGCCTCTGGTTTCCCTGCTGGCGAGCAGCGAGGCCTCCGTCGTCCGCGACTATACGGCCACCTATCTGCGGTGGATGCTGCCGACCTTCGTCCTTATGGCGCCCAACAGCGTCCTGCGCGCCTTTGTCAATATAGATGGAAGGCCGCGACTGGTGACTGCCTCGATCCTTGTCAGTTTCGTTCTGAATCCGATCCTGGACTATGTGATGATTCGTTTTGTCGGGCTTGGTATGGCCGGAGCTGCTATAGCCACGCTGATCAGCGACCTGGCCGGTTTTTCCGTCGTGGTGGTGTATTACCTGCGGAAGCAGACTTCCTTCCGGTTCCATATGCCGTCTGGATGGGCCAAGCTGCTCCGCGCCAGCTTGCTTATCGGCATTCCGCTGGCCGCCTCGCAGTTCCTGTTCGCCGCTCTGGATCTGATTCTCAACCGCATCGTCCTCTTCTTCAAAGGGGCGGACGGCATTTTTATATGGGCTGTGGTGATGGAGGTAGTCTCTCTCTGCGAGATGCTTATCGAGGGTGTCACTGAGATGAATCAGTCGATTGGCGGCATGCTGCTGGGATCGTCCGATTTCAAGGCTTTCCGCGTATATGTACGCAGGACCCTGCGCTTCATCTGTATTTCGCTGCTCGCGATAAGCGCCTTGCTGCTGGCCTTCCCGCAGGCTCTGTTCTCTCTGTTCGGGGCAGACGGCGAAGCCACCATCCTTGCGGAAGGCTGCCACGTGTTGCGTATCATGTCTCTGTTCATCATTCCGCTCTCCCTGATAACTTTCTTCGAGAATATACATGCGGTTGTCGGGCGTGAAAAGCTGGCCTTGACCTTCGAACTCATGCAGGCCGGAGCGATGGCTGGAGTGCCTTTGCTGGCGGGCCTGCTTTGTCCAGATCTGTTCTGGTGGGCTTTCCCGCTGCAGGCTCTGCTGCTCTTCGCCGCCCAGATGGCCTCGACCTGGCTGATTCAGCGCAAGGAGCACTATGTGCGGGCGCCTTTCCTCGAGGAGGTCTTCCCGACGGAAGTGGAGGCCGACTTTAATGTGACTTATAGCAACGAGTCGGTCGAAGGGACGATGGGGGATATCCGTACAATAGCCGCTGTCTGCGAACTACCGGCCAAAAGGGAAGCGGCCCTCATTGGCTGCTGTGAGGACCTGATGCACAAGCTGCTCGACCGGCGGAAGGTGGACAAGAGCATGCGGAGCGGCTTCGAGATACGTCTCGTGGACAAGCCGGATACGACATGTGTAACGTTCAAGACCGTCGGTAAGCCGCTGCAGATCGAGCCAGACTGGGGCGACAGCGATTACAGCATCGACTACAAATATATGTACGGCGTGAACGTCACCTATCTGGAATTCCAGAAGTAACAAAAAGTAAATGCCCGGTTTGACCGGGCATTACTTGATTAAAACGGTGGCCATGAGGACCAAGTCATGTAGCTTTTGTGGCTGCTGCCCAGCACGGCTTCGTAGGTAGTTTCACTGCCTATAGTGGGGACATAGACGGTTATGTCCTGATTGCCAGGGTCAAAGGCATGGACGCCACATTTTTCAGGGGGATTTACTCCGTGGAAATACAGAGCATTCAGATGATACTGCCGGGCGAAGGTATGCGAGCCGATTTCCTTGATGCCCTCCGGCAATGCAACTTTCTCCAAAATGCACTGCTGCTCCGGTAAAGGAGAGCCATTGATTGAAACCCTGTCAAATACAAAATCGCCCAGGCGAGTGATGCCCAGTCCGTCGGGGATCAGGAGCGTGTTCCCTGAGGAGCCATGCGCAAAGGCCACCACCGTATTATCCCAGTATAGAATCCGGCCGTTCGCGCACACTTTCACACGACCGTTCACGGTCGCTCCTTCGAATTTCTTCAGTTTATAACAATGGGCGAACGACCGCTCGAAGACCGTTGTGACGCGGCAAGTGTCAACTTCCGGATCCTTGCCTCCGCCCAGCGGGAAAGAAACATTCTCGATATCAGAATGCTCGAAGGCACACTGGCCGATGGTTTTCAGCGAAGCCGGCAACTTGACGCTCTTGACGTGCGAACCGTAGAAGCAATACCGGGCAATCGTATCGACGCCTTCCGGAATAGTACAGTCTGTCAGGCTTTCCACCACTTTGATCAACTTGTAGGTCGATTCACCCTGCCGCTTGTAGCGAAGAATCGTTCCGTCCGTCGTAAAGTCGTTACCACCATGGATGCTAGTCAGTTTGGGACAGTTCAGGAAAACTGTCTGGGCCCGCAATGGCGCAGTGCCTGCCTCATCCTTGAAATCGATGTCTATGGTTTCAATGCTGTTCGGCAATGTGATTGAAATCAGTTCCGTCCAGTTGTTGAAACTTCCTGCCGGAAGCTTCTTGATACCGGTGAAATACTGGAATTCGTCAAAATACTTGAAATTCGCTCCCGAGGACATACTGCCGCCGGACAGATCTTCGAATTTTGTCACGGCCGCGGCCTCAGTTTGGGATATCTCGCCGTCGCCACTGGTGTCGATTAGAGCTACCAGATATCGCTTCATGTCGATATCCCTGAACGAAATCCGGTCTCCCCACGCTTCGATCCGACCGACATTTCCAAGTGCCTTCCAGTTCGCGTCTTTATTCTTAAAGGCGTCAACTTGACTGTCATCAACATAGATCTTACAAGTCGTTGTCCCGCCAAACATTTTTTCGCCGCCGGCAGGTATCTCGTTCACTTTTTTGAAATGCACGGATTTCAGATTGGGACAGTAATACACGCTGTACTCGCCCATCTTTTTGATTCGACGCTCCAGGGTGAGATACTCCAGATAACGGGCACCGGCAAAAGCATAATCGGAGATGGTCTCGATGTATTTACCGTTGACCGACACGGGAATGTTCAGCGATTTACGATCGGATGCCAGGGCATAGGCAATCACAGCATTGTCGTTCATCAGGCAAAGTCCCGTTCCGTTTTCATCATAGTCGCCATTCTTATCAAAGGGCAATACCCAGTATTTCCCCGACGAGGACGCCCCAGAGAAGCTTCCCAGGGAAGCACATTCCACGAATGCGCATTCTCCGATAGTATTGACTCCGGCGGGAATGGTGACGCTGGTGAGGCCGGAGGCTCTGAATGCGCCATCCCGGATCGAGCTGACCTGGTTCAAATCGACGGATTTGAGCGTCGTGTTCTTGTAGAAGACATTGTGGCCTATGGTTGTCACACCCGACGGGATCGTGAAATTATCCCGATTCTCGACGGCTGCCACCAGGATCGTTTCGTTCCCTTGCTGGTAAACCAGGGCCGACGAGTCTGGCGTGGCGAACGGTCCTCTGATGGAACGAAGTTTCGGGCACTCCTGAAAAATGGCATCCTTGTTGGTGTCGATCTCCAGCTTCGTGATACTCTCCGGCAGCGTGATGGACTCGAGATTTGTCCATTTCGAAAAACTGCCGGCCGGAAGCTCGGTGATGCCGGTGAAATACTGGAATTCATTGAAAGAGGTGTAACTTCTTCCCGTGGTCGACCCGGTATCGAACAACGTATTCAGAGAGGTTACGTAAACAGCCTCAGCCATCTCTATCTCATGATCGCGATTTATGTCCACGACCGGGCTCTTGCCATCGGCCACCAGATAACTCTTCAAGCCGGAGTCTTTGAAATCGATGATCGTGCTGTTGTATTTTTGATCGATGAGGAACGTGAGGATGTCTGAACTCACCCGATTGGTAACCGTAAAACCCGCACTTCTCAGTTTGAATCCCATATTGGAATCGATTGTCAGCTTGATCGTATCCTGCGTCTGCCCGTCCGCGTTCGACGATGCATACAACAGGTGTACCCAGTTGGACACTGAGTCGGGTATCGTCACGATGCCCGGCGTGTTGGTGAGATAGGTAAATATCAGCGGATGGGTCTCGTCGAAAGAATCGTCGTAGTTGAGGTTTTTGTCCTGCCCCCAAGCGGCCGTCAGTTGTTCCTCTACGAGAGTTAGCGTTTGCGTATTCGATTTGAAAAGGTTCGAAATAGTAATTTCGACCTTCATTGGTTCATGTTTTATCCAACTCGCCGTTACCCCTAACATGCCTTTCATCGGATCATCTGGATCCGGATCAACGGTCACCATGTTTCCGTCGGATCCGGTCGCCGTCACCTTGCAATTTTTGGACGACAACCGATACGGTACCTTTAGGGTCGTATTATCACCTATCACCAGAACGTCGTTCGTCACAAAGTCTTCGAATACGATGAAGAGCGGAACATCCAAGCCTTCGATAGCCGATTCGATAGCCGTCAGGATTCCGCTGTAGTCAGGCGCTTCCTTTATGGCATCGAAAATGTCGTTAAGCAATTCGCTCAACTGGGAATCCACTGAACTCCTAATCGAAATAAGTGTATTAACCATAGAGGCCAGGTCTGCATCCAGCGGCTCAAGCGCCGTCCCGATAAGCCCCAGGGCCTGGAGTGCATTGGCGAGGCTGTCGGCATACGTCTGACGGATGACATCGAGCTTCGTTGCAAGAGACGCCGTCTGGAGCATCATCGTCGTGTCGATAGCGCCCAGTTTCTCGGCAGTTGTGCCATTCAGTGCGTCGAGCGCGTCCTTGATCAGAATCTGCTGCAGGCTGTCGGCCACAAAGCCTTTCGTTACTGCGGTTTCAATGAACCCCAGCTTGGCCGACAGGGTGGTGGTCTGGTTTGTTATCGCGTCAATGATGGCGGAGAGTATTGTTTCGGCCGAATCGCCCAAATCCTCCAGAGCTGTGGCTATAAGGTCTGACTGCGAGTCATAATCGACAAAACCGCTTGTGATCGCGGCCCCGATGAGCCCAAGTTTCGTTTCCAGGCTCAATTGATTATTCTGGACAGCTTGCTGAACGGCCGCCAGCTTAGCTTCTTCAGTGCCGGTAAGTGATTCAACAGCTTTCTTGACCAGTGTCTGAGCCGCCTGCTGGTCGGCCAGTCCTTTGCTGATGGCGACCGCAATCAGATCGAGTTTCGCTGACAGGCTGGCTGCGTGGCTTTCCATCGCGTCTGCAATGGCTGCCAGCCGCTCGGCCGCTGCTCCCTCCAGAGCATCGAGGGCCTCTTGCAGCAACTCCTGTCCTTCCTTATCACCCAGACCTTCCTTCAAGACCGTCTCGATCAGAGCCAGCTTCATCGCCAGGCTGGTCGTCTGGCCCTGCAACGCAGTATCGATGGCCGCGAGTATTTTGCCGGCTTCGCCGTCAAGCGAAGACAGCGCCGCGGCGATTAGTGACTGTTGCTGTGCAGTGTCGGCAAAACCGCCGGCTACTGCGGCTTCTATGAGTCCCAGCTTTGTCTCCAGACTCAAAGTCTGGCCGGCAACAGCCTGCTGAACGGCCGCCAGTTTCTCTTCCGCCGTACCGGTCATCGACTCAAGAGCCTGCAGCAGCGTTTGCTGCGCGGCATCGAGGTCGGAGAAACCGTCGGCCACCGCCGTCTCGATCAGCGACAGGGCTTCTGCAAGTGAAAGCCCGCCGCTGCGGATAGCTTCCGCTATGCCTCGCAAGTCCGATGTCAGGGATATATCGACATCCGCGTCTGGACGGTCGCAGGAAGTGAAGGCCAGCGGCGAAAGCGTCATCAGCCACAGCAGGAAACCGAGCAGGCCCGCGGGAAATAATCTATGGTTATTCTTGTGCATACTTCTACGGATTATTCAGTTTGTCGGCGAGATCTTTGATGGCTATCTGCATCGCCTTGAGGATTTCAGTGTAGTTCATGCCCTGGACGACGGCGAGGAGGTCAGAGAGGGCTTTGCCGATGGCGCCGTCGGAACTTAGCCGAGCGTCGATCGAGTCGATGGCTTCAGCCACGCTGTACGCGGCCTGGGGATCGTCGAGAGTCGCGGCCAGCGTAATAAGAGCCGTCTGCAGCTGCCCGAGAGCAGTTGCTTCGTTGGCCCAACCGCTCTTCAGCTCCTCGACTATCACTCCCAGTTTCGTTGTAAGACTGTCCGTAGCGCGCATTATCGCCGTGTCGATAGCGGCAAGCTTCTTGTCGAGCGAGCCTTCCAGCGAGGCGAGCGCCTGCTGGATCAGCCCCTGCTTCTGCTGACTGGTTGCAAGATCTGCATGGATAGCAGCTTCTATCAGTCCCAACTTAGACGATAAGGATGAGCCCTGGCTTCCTATGGCATCTTTAATGGCCGCAATACGGGTTTCTGCAGTGCCTTCCAATGCATCGATGGCCGCATCCAGCAGTTGTTGCTGCTCCAGTGTGCCGGCGAAGCCGTCAGCGACCGCCTCTTCGATGAGGTTCAGTTTGAGCACCAGGGTTGAGGTCTGGTTTTTTATCGCCGTTTCAACGGCCGAAAGCTTCTCTGCTGAGGTGCCGTCAAGAGATGCGACAGCTTTTTGTATCAATGAAACGGCTCCGGCATAGTCGGTCAGGCCTTTGGTTATGGCTGCCTCTATCAGGCCGAGTTTGGCGGAAA
>JAFZKU010000119.1 GCA_017551785.1 Bacteroidales bacterium
GCCACGGCCACCACGTCCGCCGCCCATGCCGCGTCCGCCGCCCCAGCCGCCGCTTCTCTGACCTCCGAAGGTACCGAAACGGTAGGTGAAGGTTACGAGGAAGTAACGTCCGAGAGTGTTGGTAGAGCTATCGAGTACGTAGTTGTCGGTAATCTGACGGGTGATGCTCTTCTGCTGGTTCAGGATGTCATTCACACGGAGTGCGATAGTTGCTCTGCCGCCGAGGATGGTCTGGAGGATTGAAGCGTTCCAGATGAGTTTCGGCTGGTTGTAACCCTCAGAGTAACCGTAGTAGAAGTTGTAGCTGGCGTCGGTTACGAAGTTGGTTGTACCCATCGTAGCGTTGAAGCTTGCTGTCACTGCATTGTCCCAGGTCGGCTTGATGTTGGTAGAAGTCATCGTGTAGTATGCTTTGCGGTAGTTGGTGCTTCCACCGATGATTGCCTCGATATAGTCGTTTCTGTAAGTGAAACGGAGGGTTTCGCTCAAGTTGATGGTGTTGTAGATGTTCTGGTCGTAGTTGGCCTTGTTGAGGTAAGACGATGCTGAGTTGGGATCGAGCTTGTCGGCGTTGCCTACGTATGAAACAGAGCTTGAGAACGATGCATTGGTGAAGGTTGATACCGAGAAGTCACTTCTTGCGATAGGAGAGTTGAATACGAAGTTACCGTTGAGAGAGTAAGCGCCGCGGCCTGAGTTCATAGGAACTGAGTAGGTTACACCTGTCTGGGGAACCGTCCAGGTACCGTTCACGATGCCGTCCTTGGTGTAGCTTCCGCCCAGACGGACGTTCATTGAAGCGAACTTGGCAGGATTGCTCTTGAAGTACTCAACATTCATGTTGTGGTTGAAAGAAGGGATCAGGTCGGGGTTACCACGAGTGATGCTCAGAGGGTTGGTGTTATCCTCTACAGGGTTCAACTGGTTTACGCTGGGCTGTGAGGTCCTACCCTGATAGTTGACGCGGAGGTCGCTGTAGTCGCTGATTTCCCACTGGATACGGGCGTTAGGCGACCAGTTGAGCACGTTCTGCGGGATGGTGGTAGTCTTGTTGTTGTAAGTAGTCACGCTCTCGCTCTTGCTCGGGATCACTGAAGCACCTATTGAGAGGGTCAGCACGTCGGTCTGCCTCATGAGGTTTGCACCGATGTTCTGCTCAAAGCTGTGGTTTGTGACTTCGTTGGAGTACATATAATCCTTGACAGTGTATTTGCCGCTGGCGTCCTTGTCGTAAGTGTCCTTGGTAGATACGCTGTTACGATAGTTGATATTGTAGTTTGCCTGCAGGAAGAAGTCGCCGCCGAGATATTCGGTGAAGGTGAACCTTGCACCGAGAGTCTGGGAATTGCTCAGCTGGTTGTAGAACTGGTCGACCTTGGAAACGCTGTCAAGCACGTTGTTCTTGTAGATATTGTTGATGGTCTGGTTGTAACCGTCGGTGTTGTTCTTGGACAGGCTGTAGTTTACGTTCAAGGTGAGTGAACGTCCTGCCTTGCCGAGTCTCTGACGGAACAGGAAACGGCCGCTGGTAGAGAGTGCGGTGTTGTCACCGAAGTTGTTGGTCTCACCGTCGTTGACCTTGGCAGTGCTCTTGCCGTTGCCGTCACCGTTGTCGGTAGCGAAAGTAGACTGGTTCAGGAAGTCTCCGTAGCTGTAAGAGATCTCAGGTTCGAACACGATAGAGGTGTTCTTGGTGATGTCCCATTCGAGACGGACGCTACCGCCGTGAGAATACTGGTTGTTCTTGTTTTCCTCTCTCTCGTCGCTGAGGATGGTGGTGCCGTTCTTCAGGATAGTGGTCTTGTATGACTTGTTGTCGACGTAGCTGCTGTTTCCGCTGAAGCGGTAGTTGCCTGCGAGCTCGTTGTCATCACCCCATGTGTGGCTGGCGTTCACACCGCCCATGTATGAGGTCCTGATACCGCCGCCGCCCATGCCGCCTCGTCCGCCGCCACGGCCCATACCGCCACCCATATTCATACCGCCGCCGAAGCCTTGGTTATTGGCGTTGTTGCCGTTACCGATCAGGGCTACCTGGTCGTTCGATCCGAAACGTGCGATCATGGCGTTGCCTGTGAAGCGGATGTCGTTTGCATCGCTGAATGACTGACCTTCAGGAATTTCGTTGCCTAAGCGAAGGTCGCTTCCGACACCTGCCGAGAGGTTGCCGATCCAGCCGTTCATCATACCCTGCTTAACTCCGACGTCGATTACGTATTCCTCGTTACCGTCGTTGATTCCGGTGAATTCAGACTCCTCTGATGCCTTTTCGAGCACCTTCACCTTCTCGATGATCTTAGCGGGGATGTTCTTTACAGCCAGCTGGGGGTCGTCCATGAAGAAGGTCTTGCCGTCTACGGTAATCTTGTCGATGGTCTTACCATTGGCGGTGATTGTACCGTCGTTGCTGACCTCGACTCCGGGGAGTTTCTTCAGCAGTTCGTACAACATGTCGCTGTCTGTAGTCTTGAATGCAGCGGCATTGTACTCGATGGTATCCTTCTTTATAATAATAGGGTTACCTACACCCGTAACCATTGCTCCTTCGAGGTAGGTAACTTCGACCTTCATCTTGATAGTGCCGAAATTGATGTCGCTGTCGGTGATTTCAATTTCATCCTTGAAAGCCTCGTAACCGAGCAGCTCGCTCTTGAACGTATATTTACCGGGTTTAACTTTCTTTATCTCGACCGCTCCCTTGGTGTCTGTAAGAGCATAGGTAGTGGTCTCTTTTTTCGCCTCGTCATAAAGACTGACTGTTGCGAATTCTACGGGTTCGCCCGATTCTTCGTCTACGAAGACGGCTTTGATGTTATACCTCTGGGCGTTTGCAAGACCTGTGGAAAGAATTAATACACAGGCTGTTGCAATGAGAAATCTGAATTTCTTTGACATAATCTGTTATTGCTGTTATTTTCTTTTGCCTTTTTAGACTATCAGAAAGGGCAAAAGTTAAAAGAAGGGTCAAGATTTTTTGACCCTGTCTGAATGCATTTCTACGAATTGCTTCCAGTTGGTGGGAGCGCCGTCTTCCTTGAGAGGATTTGACAACTGGTAGAAATGGCACATTGCGATGGCCACGGCATCCGATGCATCAAGATGCTTGATATCGAGCTTGACGTCCATAGTCCTTTCGACCATGGCCTTGACCTGCTCCTTGGAGGCTGCTCCCTTGCCGGTTATGGCCATCTTGATTTTTCTGGGAGCATACTCATACACCGGGATCTGGCGCGACAGGGCGGCAGATATCGCTGCACCCTGGGCTCTTCCGAGCTTCAGCATCACCTGCGGGTTCTTGCCGTAGAACGGAGCTTCGATGGCGATGTCGTCGGGGGCGTACTTGTCCATCAGTTCACCGGTTTCGCGCAGTATGTGCTCCAGCTTGGTGAAGTGGTCTTTTACCTTGCGCAGGTCTACCACTCCCATGTCCACGAGGTGGACACTGTTGGCATCAACGAGAATGACCCCGAAACCCAGCAGATTGGTTCCGGGGTCAATTCCCATTATTATTCTCTGAGAGGCCCGCATCAGTCGATGATGTCAAAGCCTGTATAAGGCCTGATTGTCTCGGGGATAACGATGCCGTCGGGGGTCTGGTTGTTCTCGAGCAGGGCGGCTACTATGCGCGGAAGCGCAAGAGAACTGCCGTTGAGAGTGTGGGCGAGAGTCATCTTGCCGTCAGCATCTTTGTATCTCAGTTTGAGCCTGTTGGCCTGGTATGATTCGAAGTTTGAAACTGAACTTACCTCGAGCCAGCGTTTCTGGGCTTCTGAGTAGACTTCGAAGTCGTAGGTGATGGCAGAGGTGAAGCTCATGTCGCCGCCGCACAGACGGAGGATGCGGAAGGGCAGGCCGAGGCTGCGCACCAGCTTCTCCACGTGGGCCACCATGCCGTCCAGAGCCTCATAAGACTTCTCGGGAAGGCTGAGCTGGACTATTTCAACCTTGTCGAACTGGTGGAGCCTGTTCAGGCCGCGGACATCCTTGCCGTATGAGCCGGCTTCACGTCTGAAGCAAGGGGTGTAAGCTGTCATCTTTACAGGGAAATCCTTCTCCTGAAGGATGACATCGCGGTAGATGTTGGTGACGGGGACTTCTGCGGTCGGCACGAGGTAGAAGTTGTCTACTGTGGCGTGGTACATCTGGCCTTCTTTGTCGGGCAGCTGGCCGGTGCCGAATCCGGAAGCTTCATTGACCATTACCGGCGGTTCAACTTCGAGATAGCCTGCGGCGGTGTTGAAGTCGAGGAAGTAGGAGATGAGGGCTCTCTGGAGCCTTGCACCTTTTCCTTTATATACGGGGAATCCGGCTCCGGTGAGTTTCACGCCGAGGTCGAAGTCGATAATGTCATATTTCTTGGCAAGCTCCCAGTGGGGCAGGGCGTCGGGGCCGAGGTCGGGAATCTCGCCTACCTGCTTCACCACTACGTTGTCCTCGGCCGTGCGGCCTTCAGGAACTTCTGCGCAGGGCAGGTTGGGAAGCAGCACGAGCAGGTCGTTCTGCTGTTTGCTGCAGTTGTCCATCTGTTCCTCGAGGGCTTTCGAGCGGTCCTTGAGCTGTGCAACCTGAGCTTTGATGGTCTCGGCGGCAGCCTTGTCGCCAGCTTTCATCAATGCGCCGATCTGGGCGGCCAGGCTCTTCTGTGAAGCCAGGCAAGCGTCGAGTTCTGTCTGGAGAGCGCGCCTTGAACGGTCGGCTTCAAGTATCTTGTCTACAATCTCGCGTGCGTCGAAATGTTTGACGGCAAGCCTTTCTACTACAAAGTCGGGCTGTTCGCGAAGAAGTTTAAGTGTAAGCATCGTATAGTGTTTTTTTACAAGCGGCAAATATAGTTAAAAAAGACGGGTTTAGAGCGGTTGAGTGAAGCAGCTTGCATGGAAAAGAAGCTCCCCGTCGTCAGTATCTTTCAATTCATTGCGCTGGAAATAGCCCTCAGTGGTCATGTTGCAGTCTATGGGGATCAGCAGGTCCTGGGTGAAACAGTCTATCACCTGGATGTTGCCCTCGCGGATGAAGCCGGCAACCCAGTATGCATCTATCTGGTCTGGTACATCGATTTTGTGCATCTCGCTGTAGAGCTGGTCTCCGCCGAAGATAATGACTACCGGCAGGCGGAAGTTAGCATTCTCTATGTCGCTTCGCAGGGTCTGCGCTGCTCCGGCCCTGATGCCGAGGCTGTCCTTGCTGCGGATTTCAACGGTGGCGCCGCTCATTCGGTAGAGGCCCTTCAGCGGCTCTTTCCATATCAACGCGGCGTTGCCGGCTTCTGCAATGCAAGTCTGGTTGAAATCCACGTTGTATTTCACGGAATGGTGGCAGGGGGGCTGCTTGCGGGCCATCTTGACCTTGAAGTCGTCGCCGAGAGTATCTGCGATATATTGCCTGATACGTCCGTCGGCATCCGGAATAAATGATTCGATATTCTTAATTTCCATTGTCGTTAAGTATTTCGCACAGCTCCTGAACGGTAATGTCCTTTGCAACCACTGTTTTATCCCTGTCCAGCAGGTACAGCCTGGGGACAACCCCGAGGTCATAATCTTCTCGCAGCTGGCTCCAGGGTCCTTCGTCCGTCAGATGTGTCCAGTTCTTGTTTTCCTTGATATTGTCGAGCCAATATGTCCGGTCTGCACTCAGATACACAGAAACTACTTTCGCCTTCTTCGATTTCAGAAGGGCGGAGGCATCCTTGAGATCCTGCTTGTACTTAGCGCAGTCCTTGCAATATGCTATGTTGAAGAAAAGTACGGTGAAGGGCTTGCTCCCGGCAAGCATTTTCTTCTTCGCGCCTCTCTTGTTGTACAGTATTTCGTCTGCGGCCTTTTCACCGACGGCGTTCTGATGCATCTTTTCCAGATTCCAGCGAATCTCCTCGAGCGTCTCCGGAGCCCAGCCGCCGTCAACTCCGAGTATGAAATCTTCAGCTATGCGTTCCGCTCCCTCCTGGGCACCCTTCAAGGGGATGCTGCGGTAGTATTTGAACATCTCGTAGAGGATTGTCTTGAATGCCTCTACATCGCCGTGAGACCGCTGGAACAGCGTAGCTACGAGGTTCATGGCGCTTTCTTCGCTGGCTCCGACTGCGCCCGTCACTGTGTCGAGCATCTTCAGCAGCGAAGACAGGAAGTTGTCCTTTGCATGAATCAGCTTGCCGAGAGCCTCACTGTCCAGCTTGCGGCCTGTGATCTTGTTCTCGCTGTCCAAAAGGAACATCGAGGGAGTGGTAAGCACTCCGTACTTCATCTGGAAGTCACTCTCCAGCTCCGGGTCCCAGATGTTGTATACTGTGACATTTTCGTTGTCTATAGTTGCGAAATGCTCTGAGACGTATTTCTCCCATGCCGCACGGTTGCTCTGGGTGTAGATTGCGAAGAAGGCGATCTGAGATTCTCCATCATAGCTGTTCAGCATGGAGACGAGCAGAGGGGTCTGCCGGGCGCATGTGGCGCAACCGTCGTCATAGAAATAGAGAACCTTCAGAGGGGCCCTCACGGCGCGCACGTCTACGACGGAGCCGTCAATGTCATTCATTACCAGCCCGGGCGCGTTCATGCCAAGCAGGGACGAACGGTTGAACTCGGCGAATGTGAAAAGCGCGGGATAGCTGTCTTCGTCCGGCCACTTCAGCTTGCCGTTGAGGAAATATGCGTCTGCGATATGGACGGCCACGGCTTCTGAACCCATGACCGGGCAATCAGAGAAATAGTCGAAGAAAATACCGGCCATCCGGGTTGAGTCTTCCTTGCTGTCCATCATTGAAATTAGCCCGTCTGCGAGGACTATTGCGGAGTCGGCGGGCATCAGACTGATTATTGGAAGCTCGGCCTTTATGGAATCAAAGAAGTCTTCTTTCGAGATGCCTTGAGCACTCTGAGCCGTTTGCGCTACGGCTGTCAGCGCAAAGAGGAGGAATAATGCCAGAGTGCAGATGCGTTTCATTTTTTGATTGATTCCAGATATTTGGCTATGTCTACGTTCTTGGGGAGAAAGCAACGGGCGTCACCGCCGTTTACAAGCACGTCTCTTACCACTGTAGATGAAATGAATGAATACTCGTGGCTGGAAGGGATGAACACGCTTGATATCTCCGGTGCCATCTTCTTGTTGGCCTGGGCTACGACGCTTTCAAGCTCGAAGTCGGTGGTGGTGCGGATGCCCCTGATGATGCAGTTGGCTCCGACCTTCCTGCAGAAGTCGATTGTAAGGCCTTCGAAGGTGCACACAGACACGTTCGGCAGGTCCTTTACGGCATCTTTGATTATCTCCGCCCTTATCTCGGGAGGGAAGAAGCCTTTTTTCGTATAGTTGAATCCGACTGCCACTATCACGTTGTCGAACAGTTTCAGTGCGGACTGGAGAACATCCAGATGACCGAGAGTAAACGGGTCGAAAGAACCCGGAAATAAAGCTGTTTTCATAGCTATTTATTAGTCCAATCTATCGGCGCAAGGCCGTTTTTGATGAGTATTTCGTTGGTTTTTGAGAAATGTCTGCATCCAAAGAAGGCTCCCCGGGCGAGGGGAGAAGGGTGTGCGGCCTCCAGTACATAGTGGCGGCTTGCATCGATCAGTTCCCTCTTGCTCCTGGCAAAGTTGCCCCACAGCAGGAAGACTATGCCTTGCCTGCGGTCGTTCAGAGCCTTGATCACAGCGTCAGTGAAAGTCTGCCAGCCGATGCCGCTGTGAGAGGCGGCCTGACCGGCCCTGACTGTCAGAATGGCATTCAGCAGGAACACGCCCTGCTCTGCCCAGCCTTTCAGCGAGCCGCTGCGCTTGTCTATAGTCACTCCCAGATCGTCCTCTATCTCTTTATATATATTAAGGAGAGAGGGGGGAGGTTGTATGCCTTCCGGTACGGAGAAACTCAGACCTTCGGCCTGGCCGGGATTGTGGTAGGGGTCCTGACCCAGTATCACCACCTTCACCTTGTCGAAAGGAGTGAGGTTGAACGCGTTGAAAATCTTACTGCCGGGAGGATATAACTTCCTTCCGGCAGCTTTTTCCGCATGCAGAGTGGCAGCCAGGTCTTGAAAATAAGACTTGTCGAATTCGTCCTGGAGTACTTCTTTCCAGCTTTGTTCGATGCGGACTTCCATCTGGGGACTATTTGTCAAAGACAAATTTAAGAACTTCTTCGATTCGTTCAACATAGAAGAAGTCGAGTCCCTTTATATATATTTCGTTGATGTCCTTGATATCCCTTTCGTTCTCCTTTGAGAGGACTATGGTCTTGACGCCTGCTCTCTTTGCGGCGAGGATTTTCTCCTTGATGCCTCCCACGGGCAGCACCTTGCCTCTCAGGGTGATCTCTCCGGTCATCGCAACACCCTTGCGCACGCTCTTGTTCATGAGCATAGAGGCTATCGCAGTGGCCATGGTGATGCCTGCTGACGGTCCGTCCTTGGGGATGGCGCCTTCCGGAACATGGATGTGGAAGTCTTTCTCATAGAAGACTGCGGGATCCACTCCGAGCAGGGATGCATGAGCCTTGAGATACTGGAATGCTATGGTGGCGGACTCCTTCATCACGTCGCCGAGGTTTCCGGTGGTGGTCAGGATGCCTTTGCCGCGGTCGTTGATGCTGCACTCTATGAAGAGAATCTCTCCTCCGACCTGGGTCCATGCGAGTCCTGTCACTATACCGGGCACCTGGACTCCTTTCAGAGAATCATGGTGGTTCGTAGGCAGGCCGAGGTATTTGCTCACATCTTCAGGGGTGAGCGTGACGTGGCGTTCTTCGCCGAGGGCGATCTTCTTGGCCGTGATGCGGGCGATCTTGGCAATTTGCTTGTCAAGGCCGCGGACGCCGCTCTCGCTGGTGTAGTCGCTGATTATGAGAGATATGTCCTGCTTGGTGAGCTTCAGGTCTTTCGAGGTCAGGCCATGATCGTGCAGCTGCTTGGGCAGCAGATGCTTGCGGGCGATCTCGATTTTCTCTTCAGCCAGATAGCCTGACACGTTTATCATCTCCATACGGTCTTTGAGGGCCGGGTGGATAGTGGTTATGTTGTTCGCCGTAGTGATGAAAAGCACCTTCGACAGGTCATAGTCGATGTCGAGGTAGTTGTCGTGGAAGGCTGTGTTCTGCTCAGGGTCGAGAGCCTCGAGCAGGGCTGAGGCCGGGTCGCCGTGGAAATCTTCGGTGACCTTGTCAATCTCGTCCAGCACGATTACGGGGTTGGATGCGCCGCAGCGTTTGATGGTCTGTATGATTCGGCCCGGCATAGCGCCGATGTAGGTGCGCCTGTGGCCCCGGATCTCGCTCTCGTCATGCAGTCCGCCCAGTGAAATGCGGCCGTACTTGCGGCCGAGGGCCGATGCTATGGATTTGCCGAGAGAGGTCTTGCCGACGCCGGGAGGGCCCCAGAGACAGAGGATAGGCGATTTCATGTCGCCTTTCAGTTTGAGTACTGCGAGGTATTCGATAATCCTTTCCTTCACGCTCTCAAGGCCGAAATGGTCGTTGTCCAGCACCTTCTGGGCGTTGGCAAGGTCGAGGTTGTCTTCAGTCACTTCGTCCCACGGAAGCTCCAGAAGGGTAGTGATATATCCGTATTCAACGTTGTAGTCGGGAGAAGACGGATTCAGGCGCTCCAGCTTCTTGAGTTCCTTCTCGAAAGCTTCTGCCACCTGCTCAGGCCATTTCTTGCCCTTGGCCGCCTCCCTGAGCTCCGCGATGTCCTCGTCGTCAGAGTTCATTCCGAGTTCTTCCTGGATGGTCTTGAGCTGGTTGTTAAGGTAGTATTCGCGCTGCTGCTGGTCGATTTCGCTTTTCACCTTGTTCTGGATGTCCTCGCGGATCTTGAGCAGCTCTATCTGCTTGTCCAGCAGCTCCAGGAGCTTGATGGCCCTCTTCTTGAGCTCGCTCTCCCTCAGCAGGTCGATCTTCTCCAGCTGGTTCTCGATATCTATGGTAGTGGCCACGAAGTTGATCAGGAAGGTCTGGTCTTCAATGCCCTTGATGGCGAAGCCGGCCTCCTGGGTGATGTGCTGGTTGAGCTTGATTATGTGCATCGCAGCATTCTTGATGCCTTTCGCCAGAGATTCAATCTCAGTGTCGCCCTTGTCGCCAGGAATGTCGTTCAGGTAGGACACCCTTGCCATCATGTACGGCTCGTTTATGTCCACCGACACCAGATTGAAACGGCGTACGCCCTGGATTATTGCAGTCACAGGGGCGTTCGGAATCTCTATGATCTTCACGATGCGGCCCAGTGTGCCTATGTCGAAAAGGTCTTTCTGGTCCGGGTCCTCGACTTTCGAGTCTTTCTGGGTTACGGTACCGATAAGTTTGTTGGACTTGTATGCTTCGTTCAGCAACTGTATAGATTTCTCCCTCCTGACAGGAATAGGGATAACCGTGTCAGGGAAGAGCACTATGTTTCTCAGTGGCAGTATTGGCAGGACATGGGGGAGTTCCTGTTCTTTAAGGTCATTGATAGCCTCAATGCTGATCAAGGGCGCTATTTCCATTCCCTGTCCGTCTCCAAAAAATAAATTATCGCTCATATTAATGCCAATTTGTCAGTATATAATAATGGTATCTATATTGTCAATGATTGTGCCAAGCTGATAGTGGCAGAAAAATCGAAAAAAATCACATACATTTTTGAATATTAAAAAATTAAGCATAATTTAGCAGCCCAATTTGAGAGAAGGTACTCAATATTATACAATTATAAATTTTAAGACAATGACTAAAGCTGAAATCGTAAATGAAGTGGCCAAAGCTACAGGCCTTGAGAAGATCGCTGTTCAGAACGTAGTTGAATCATTTATGGAGAGTGTTAAGGACTCGCTCGAGAAGGGTAACAACGTTTATCTGCGTGGCTTCGGAAGTTTTGTTGTTAAACAGCGCGCACAGAAGACTGCCCGTAACATCTCTAAGAATCAGACCATCACTATTGCTGCTCACAAGATCCCTGCTTTCAAGCCGGCCAAAGTCTTCGTCGATCAGGTTAAGAAGCTCAAATAACAATTAAATACTTACAATTATGCCTAGCGGTAAAAAAAGAAAGAGACATAAAATGTCTACGCACAAACGTAAGAAACGTTTGCGCAAGAACAGACACAAAAAGAAATAGAACTATAAGGGCAATGAAAGTTGCCCTTTATTGCTTATTCCTGAATGGAGAAAGAACTGATAATAGACGTCAGGCAGGATGAAATAAACATGGCCTTGCTCGAAAACCATCGACTGATGGAATACAGCAGCGAGTCATTGAAAGGGAAGAAGTTTTCTGTAGGAGACGTCTATATCGGAAGAGTCAAGAAGTTACTTCCGTCTCTGAATGCGGCATTCGTAGATATCGGAGACGAGAAGGATGCTTTTATCCACTATCTTGACCTGGGCATGAACTTCCGTGCCTTCGACCGCTTCGTCCAGCAGATTGACAAGCGCACTTCTGACACGAAGGCATTCTACCGCAAATTCCGTAGCGACGAAGTCCTGCCCAAGGATGGCAAAATCCAGGACTTCCTGACAGTCGGCATGCCCATAATGGTACAGATTGTCAAGGAGCCTATTTCTACAAAGGGATCCCGCCTGACCGCCGAGATTTCTATAGCCGGAAGGAACATGGTTCTCCTTCCTTTCAACGACAAGGTCAGCATCTCCCAGAAAATCACTTCCAAAACCGAGAAAAAGCGTCTCGAGCGGCTTGTATATAGCATCCTGCCCGATAATTACGGCGTAATTATCCGTACTGCCGCAGAAGGCAAGAGGGCCGCCGTGCTGGATGCCGAGCTGCGCAGCCTGGTCGAAAGGTGGGAAAGCTCCTGGGAGAAAATGAAGGCTTCCAAGGCTGTCGGCCTTCTCTTTACCGAGAACAGCCGTGTCACCACAATCCTGCGTGACCTGCTCAACGAGTCCTTCAACAACATCTATGCGAACGACGAGTCAGTGTGCAACGAAATCCATGATTACATCTCACTGATCTCGCCGGAGCAGGAGAGGATCGTCCATTATTACAAAGACGACAAGACTCCCATTTTCGACCATTTCGACGTTACCCGCCAGATTAAAGGCTCTTTCGGCAAGGTGGTTTCGATGAAGAAAGGCACCTATCTGGTCATCGAGCACACCGAGGCCCTGCATGTGATTGACGTAAACAGCGGCATCCGCCACACTCAGGTCAATCAGGAGGAGAACGCTCTGGAGGTCAACATCTTCGCCGCCGAAGAGATAGCGCGCCAGATGAGGCTGCGCGACATGGGCGGTATCGTGATAGTCGATTTCATCGACATGAATACCCAGGAGCATCGCAACGAACTCTTTGCCAAGATGCAGGAATTCATGGCTGCGGACCGCACAAAGCATACCGTGCTGCCTCTCACCAAGTTCGGGCTGATGCAGATCACTCGCCAGAGGGTGCGTCCCGTCACCCAGATCGACACCAGCGAAATCTGTCCTACCTGCCAGGGTACAGGGCATGTGTCGTCGACTCTCGTTCTTGACGAGCACCTTGAGAATCAGCTTGAAATGCTGGTAAGAGACCGTGGCCACAGCTCACTGCAGCTGAGAGTCAGCCCGATAGTGCATGCCTATCTGACAAAAGGCTTCCACAGC
>JAFZKU010000120.1 GCA_017551785.1 Bacteroidales bacterium
ATTATGCCCAATTTAGATCACTTATAAGTTAATTTCTCCGAGTGTCTGGTCTTGCCTTGGTTGGAAAGAATTGGCAGAATCTTGCTGACTGGGGCAAATAACAAAAAGCACTGGCATTTCTGTCAGTGCTTTTAGCGCTCCTCTTCGGGGACTTGAACCCAGGACCCCCTGATTAACAGTCAGGTGCTCTAACCAACTGAGCTAAAGAGGAATTTTCCCTTTCGGGGCTACAAATGTAGTTATTTTTATCGTTAGACCAAATTTTATTTCACAATTCTTATAGCGAATTCAAAATCATATGCACCGAAAGGCACTCTGTAGGGCTCCAGAGGGAGTGTTCCCCATGAGTTGATGCCGCCGACACCCATCTGCTTCAGATCTACGTTTACGTAAGTGTCCGGGCGCGGAACAAGCTCGCCGGCGTGCCACTTATAGTCTTTCTCTGTAACATCCAGGTCACTCATGCGGAAATTGATGGCAGAGGCACTGAAGAGAGTCGGTGCGGTGAGCTCCAGACCGAAGCCGGTGTTGTCCACCACCTTCCAGCTGCGCAGGCCGCTGCGGGTGCCGCTCTCACCGGGGCGCACATAGCCGTAGCTGAACATATCGGCCACCTTGGCTTTGTAGTCGCCCACAAGAGCTCCTGAAGAACGGTCGTTGTAGTTCTCCCACGGGCCGAGGCCATAGTAGTCAACGTTTGCAAAGCGGTGCGGCATGGCGAACTTCATTCCGAAGCGGAACATGTCAGACTGGGCGGCGCCTTCGGCCGGAGTCATCTTCTCATTGACTATAATAACGCCGTCGGCATTGACTTTATATGAGATGACGATTGAAGCTACGACATCTGCCTGCCTCTGCTGAGAGGCGAGCACTCTGTAGCTGGCCGTTATTACAGCCTCGCCGTCCTCCTGCGAAGTTTCTACCTTCTCCAGCTGGATGTTGGGATTCTTCCAGAATGCATAGCGCAACTGAAGGTTGGCTCCCTTGTCGTTATCGGTGGCCGGACGGTAGAAATTGGGCTCCAGCGGGTCTGTAAGCATATCGACGCCCTTGTATGTCAGGCGCTCCAGATAACCTGTCTTCTTGCTGAAATCAGCCTTGAAGAACGGAGTGGTGGCGAAGTAATAGTTGAAATCTTCACCCAGAGTAATGGCATCTGTCTCGTCTGCCCTGGTCTGGAGGGCAAATGCAGCCGCAGCGTCGTAAGCCTTGACTGCCATTTGGTCGTAAGCCACTACAGCGCCGGCATCCAGCAGACCGTCGGCTTCCTTGAGGCGGAATTCAACGTCAAGCAGTATTTCGGCTGCTCCTGCCGCCTTGGCCAGTGCGGTGGTGTAAGGCAGGGTCACTTTCACATTAGTCTGAGGAGCTGCCTTGAGGTCGCTGACAACACCTTCGGCGATGGCCTTGTTGTCTGCCGTCAGTTTCCATACCAGACGATACCTCGACAGGTCGATGAAGAAATTCTCGTTATAGATGTTGATGACACCCTTCGAGAGGTCCACAGGAGTGGTGAGGATGTTGCGATACTGATATCTGATTTCGTAGGCAGGCTCTGCAAAATCGCGGTTACCTGTTACGAAGCCGTTGCTGTTGAAGTTGCGGTCGCCGTTCGGGTCATAGTTGTTGTAGCTGCCGGCCATAGTATAGATCATGTTGCCATCCTCGTCATATTTGGCGAAAGACTGATTGACGAAATCCCAGATGAAGCCACCCTGGTAGCTCGGATATTTGCGGATGAGGTCCCAGTATTCCTTGAAGTTGCCGACAGAGTTGCCCATCGCGTGGGCATATTCGCACTGGATGAGCGGGAGTCTGTGCCCGGCCTGGAGATATTTCTCGCAATCTTCAGGAGACAGATACATAGGACAGAATATTTCGCTCCTTACAGTGTTGTCAGGATTCTCCCAGTCGAGGGCACGTTCATAGTGAACGGGACGCGAAGGGTCGTATGCCTTAATCCAGTCGAAGCATGCCTGGAAGTTATCGCCGTCGCCGGCCTCATTGCCCATACTCCATATAATAATAGAAGGATGGTTGAAGTCGCGCCTTACCATGCGGCTGTCGCGCTCAAGATGAGCTGTCTTGAAAATCGGATTCTTGGCCAGAGTCCTGGGACCGTAGCCTATACCGTGAGACTCGATGTCGCCTTCGTCGATTACGTAGATACCATATTTGTCGCAGAGGTCATACCATCTCGGATCGTTGGGATAATGGCTGGTGCGCACTGCATTTATGTTGAGCTCCTTGAATATCTGGATGTCGCGGATCATCTCTTCTTCGCTGACTACATAACCGCCCGTAGAGCTCATCTCGTGGCGGTCTGTACCCTTGATAAGGACAGGCTTGCCATTGACAAGCAGCTGAGCGTTGCGGATTACTACATCCCTGAATCCTACATTTACAAAACTAATCTCCTTTGAACCATTGTCGCCAGTGGTGGTAACCTTGAGTTTGTAGAGATAAGGGGTCTCTGCGCTCCAGAGATTTACCTTGCCGGCCTTGACGGTAGCAGTGAAGGCACTTTCGCCGCTACGGGCCGGGGTGGTCCTGAAGTCGGTGTCGTCAGTGCCTGAGAATCCTTCGATTCTGGCAGCTCCCTCTGCAACCTTCTTCCCCGTTGCGTCCAGAAGTTCCAGTGAGATGTTCTTCACACCTTTGGTGGCCGCTCCGCGGATGTTCAGGCTGCCTTCAGTATAATTCTTGGTCAGCACGGGGGTGACTTCGATGGTGCGGACCCTGGCTTCGGGACGCTTGTAGAGGTAGCATTCCCTGGCCACGCCGGAAAGTCTCCAGAAATCCTGGTCTTCCAGATAAGTACCGTCGCACCAGCGAAGCACCTGGAAGGCGAAGAGGTTGTCTCCGGTCTTCAGGAAGTCAGTAACGTCGAAAACAGCCTCAATTTTGCTGTCCTCGCTGTATCCGACGAACCTGCCATTAATATAAAGGGTGATGCAGGAAGTAACGGAGCCGAAATGAGCGAAGACTCTCTGGCCGCTCTCCAGCCAGCCTGCGGGTATATTGATTTCTTTCCTGTATGAGCCGGTATGGTTGTGCTCGGTGGGAATCTCAGGAGGATTGGTCCTGAAGAAGCTCTTCCATGCGTATCCTGTATTAGTGTACACAGGATCGCCGAAGCCATTCAGCTCCCACATGCCGGGCACGGGCATCGTACTCCAGCCTTTGTCGTTGAGATCGGTTCTGTAAAAATCAACGGGTCGCTGGTCGTAGTTCTCGACGAAATTGAATTTCCACATTCCTTCGAGGGATATCTTCTGAGGATTGTCTAACTGCATCGTGACTCCGATGTCAGCGCGGTTGATGTGGTTTGTCTCTGTGTCGAAATAGGGCGTGTTCTGGCCGTAGCTCAGCATGCTGAAGGCTACAATGGCGGTCAACAGGGATAAGAATCGTTTCATAAAAAAGACTAGTTTGCTAACGTGAATAACAAATTTAAGAAAAATTGTATTACATTTGCACCCAGCCCTGAGCCCGGATGGCGGAATTGGTAGACGCGCTAGTTTCAGGGACTAGTGGACGAATAGTCTGTGCAGGTTCGAGCCCTGTTCCGGGCACGCAAAAAAAGAGAGATGCATCGCATCTCTCTTTTTTTGCGTGTGCCCATTGGGCACCTTCTTTAACGGGGGATGAATATCATCTCCTCGCCAGTCAGTTCATACTTGCTGATAAGAGTGTTGTTCTTGTATGACAACTCCAATGCAGGCTCGTCGTTTTCGAAGGTAATTGTCATCTTGCCACGGCGATATTTGTATTTGCCCTGCTTCTCCCATTCGGAGGTCCATCCTGGATTTGTGTCGATAGTGCCGTCCGCATTGACATAAGATGCGGGATGCGGAGGCATGTGGGAGCTTATCCTCTCGATGACTCTTGATCCGGGAAGGAATTCTAAAGTAGTGATTACGGTCATAGTGCCGGCGTCAAGTACTAATTCAGACCGTTCGTTCTGCCATACGGTATTGTTGAAAACGGGTCTTGCGGCAAACATCAGCATAATAGAAATGATTATCCTAAAGGTATACATATGACAACTGTTTCAACGAAGATAATGATTTTTTACCGTATATTTGTTAAAAGAATCAATAATACAAACACAGCTATGACACTCATTATCATTATCGCCATCGTAGTACTGCTCGTACTGTGGGTGATTTCAGTTCAGAACAAACTCGTCAAACTCGATGAATTTGCAAACAATGCGCTCAAACAGATCAACGTTCAGCAGATGACCCGTTACGACTCTCTGAGGACTATGATCAATTCCGCACGTGAATATGCCAAGGACGTCGAGTCAAAGACTATCATTGATGCCATCGAAGCGCGTCGTCCTGTTCAGTCTGCCAATCCGACTACAGAGCAGATTAATGAGAATGAAGCATTGCTTGGCCAGGCTATCCGCAACTTCAATGTTGTTGTCGAGAAATATCCCGAGCTCAAATCTCTGGAACTCTACAAGAATGCACAGGATGAATATGCCAAGAACGAGGAACAGGTACGTATGTCACGTATGACATTCAACGACTCTGTCACCAAATTCAACATGCAGACTCGTATGTTCCCCGGCAGCGTTGTTGCCAAGATGCTCGGCTTTGCAACCAAGCAATATCTTGAAGAGGACAAATCTAAGGCGGATATTCCCGACATTTTCCCCGACAAGAATACGTCTGTAGATAAACAATAATATGCGCAGGCACATTGTTTTCTTTCTGGTCCTGTCTCTGACTTGCACCATTGCTTTTCCTTTGCATGCTCAGGAGATCAGGAATATAGAGACTACTGTCAATCTGTTCGCTACCGGTAATGCCCAGGTCATCCAGAAGTGGGACGTTACTGTTGTCAGCGGCACGGAATGGTATATTCCTATCGACAACCTCGGCCAAAGCTATATCCACGATTTCCACGTGTTCGAAAATGGCAAGGAGTACGAGAATGACGGCCGCAACTGGAATTCCGACCGCTCGCTGGCGGCAAAGACTCATCGCTGCGGTATCGTCGAGAAACGTGGGGGTAATATAGAGCTATGCTGGGGGCAAGGTGAGTATGGAGACCATGTATACACCATCTGTTACATTATAGACAATCTCGTGCTGGATTATGGTGATTGCGACGGATTCCACTGGCATTTTCTCAATGACGAATGGGACGTCAAGCCGCAGCATGCATCCATAAAGATTGTCAATGAAACAGACCGTGAGCCCTGGTACTGGGCAAGCCCGGATTCATGCAACGTCCGCTTCTGGGGCTTCGGCATGGAAGGAGACTCTCGGCTGGAGGATAACGCTATCTACTTCGAATCTACTGAACGCTTCAGATACAGCAGCTTCTTCTCCGCCCTTGTGCGCTTCGACAAAGGCCTGTTCCTTCCCAACAGCCTGAAGACTAGCGACAAATCTTTCGAGGAAGTCCGCAAGGAGGCTATGAAGGGCAGTAACTACAATGACGACGAAGAGACGCCCTTCGAGAAATTCCTGTTCTGGGTTTTCCTCTTCCTTTTCATAGGCATACCATTATTGCTTATCGGATATGCAATCTTCGCCCTTTTCAGAAGGCTCTACCGCCGCATCTCCGGCCGTCACTATGACAAGAAAATTTTCGGAAAGAACAAAATTGACGGCTGGTGGAGGGAAGTTCCTCTCGACGGATCACCCACGGCTCTGTATAGCCTAATCCAGTGCGGAGACATGCTTGCTCCCAACAAATACAAGATCTTCTCTAACATTGTGAGTGCCTATTTCCTGAAATGGATCCAGGAAGGTCTTGTTACAGTTGAAAAAGATCCCAAGAAAGACGACCGTGTCAATCTGCGCTTTGCTCCGGCTGCCGATGGCGGAAAAGAGAGCTTCTTTATTGACGACGAGATAGAGAGGAAGATCTATAATGCCGCATTTGAAGCCGCAGGCGCAAATAACGTCCTCGAAGCTGACGAATTCAAGAAATGGTCATATAAGCACGATCAGTCCGTAACAGGCTGGCCTATGGCAGCAAAGACTGCCGGCCGGACAGTCTGGAACAAATTCAGTCAGGAAGAACGCTGCCATGCCATCGAGTTCAAGAATTATCTGAACGATTTCACCCTCGCCTCCGAGCGACAAGCGCCCGAAGTCGGCCTTTGGAAGCAGTATATGATACTTGCCGCATCCCTGGGTATCGCAGACAAGGTGTTCAAGAACTTCGAAAAATTGTTCCCGAAGGTAATGGAAGAATATACTCAGCAGTCTAACATGATGGATATGGCGACTACATACACCGTCCTGCGGAGTATCAACAACAATTCATCTTCTATGATGACCTCAGCCCTTGACAGGCAGGCCCAGAGAAGGGCAGCCGCAGCTGCTGCACAGAGACGCTCATCCGGCGGCGGTGGCTCGATATCGTTCGGCGGCGGTGGCGGCGGCTTCGGCGGCGGCCACGGTGGCGGCTCTCGCTAATCTCATAATAGAAATAACGGACAGGCATCCATATTCAAATGGGTGCCTGTTATTATTTACCTGCTTGTATCCGCCAAAAATCACTACATTTGACGCCATGCAAGCTAATAAATCTACTATCCCCGCTCTGGTGGAGAGCCAGAGAGCGTTTTTCAAGACGGGGGCGACGCTTCCGGTGAAATGGCGCAAGGAGCAGCTGCGCAAGCTGCTGGCGACGGTGTGCAAATATGAAAAGCCGCTGTTCGACGCGTTGTGGAAGGATCTGCGCAAGAGCGAGTCGGAGAGCTATCTCTGCGAAACTAGCATAGTCAAGGGCGAGATCCGCAGCGCCCTCAAGCATTTGGAGCGCTGGGCCAAGCCCAGGCGGGTGGCCACTCCGATCACACATTTCCCCGCCAGCAGCCACATCGTGTATGAGCCGCTTGGCGCATCTCTTATAATCGCTCCGTGGAACTATCCGGTCAATCTGCTGCTCAACCCGCTGGTGGGCGCCATCAGCGCCGGATGCACTGCAGTCCTGAAACCATCGCCCTACGTGCCGACGGTGTCCGCAGTGCTTCAGGATATGATAGAAGAAACTTTCCCCAAGGAATATGTGGCCGTTGTGCAGGGGCACCGCGAGGTCAACGCTGAACTGCTCACCCAGCGCTGGGATTTCATCTTCTTCACCGGCAGTCCCGCCCTGGGAAGAGTGGTTGCTGCGGCTGCGGCTCCCAACCTGACTCCGATGGTGCTGGAGCTCGGCGGCAAGAGCCCTTGCATAGTCGGCCCCGATGCCAACATCAAACTGGCTGCCAAGCGCATTGCATGGGGCAAGACCCTGAACGCCGGCCAGACCTGCATTGCGCCTGACTACCTCCTCCTCCACAAAGACATCAAGGACGCCTTCGTGGCAGAATTCAAGAAAGCAGTCGAAGCCCTGCACGGCACCGACGTCCGCCAGTCGCCTAACTATGTCCGGCTGGTCACCGACAAAGCCTACCAGAGAGTCAAGTCATACCTTAAAGAAGGAAAGATCCTGGCCGGTGGAGCATTCAACGACGCCGAGCGCTACATCGAGCCGACTCTGCTCGACAATGTCGCTCTGGAGTCAAATGTGATGACCACCGAAATCTTCGGCCCGGTATTCCCCGTGCTGACATGGCAGGACAAGGAAGAAGTGCTGGACTTCGTCAACTCGCGCGAGAAGCCACTTGCTTTCTACTACTTCGGAAATGTAAAGGACGGCAGATATCTCATCGCCCACACCTCGAGTGGCGGTGCCTGCATCAACGACACCATTATGCACTTCGCCAACGCCAACATGCCTTTCGGCGGCGTCGGCAATTCAGGACAGGGCAAATATCACGAGCGGGAGACCTTCCTGGCTTTCTCCCACACCCGTTCAGTGCTGAATACTTCGTCCAGAATAGATCTCCCGTTCCGCTATATGCCCTACAAGGCAATAGCTCTCATGAAAAAGATCCTCAAATAGCCAGATTACTTGTTGAAATCTCTGGCGTATACGGCGGCTTGCTCACTTGTGAGGAAGCCGTTGCTCTTTATGACGACCTTGTAAGTAAATGTCACGGTCTCGCCGGGATCAAGTTTGTAGCCGGCAGGCTGGGGAAGGCTGCGGTCGAACTCGCGGCCGCCCATGTTGTTGACGGCGAAAAGGCCGTAGCCGCGAGCATGAGACCATGCCGGGAAGTTGGGATTGCCCTTGCTGTCGATTATCAGGATTGAGATGTCGTCCCCTTCCTTGGTGCCGTTCAGCATGGTCCACTCAGCCCTCTTTGACCATACGTCGTCGCCACGGTCGCCGAGGCTGTTGACATATTCTCCGCAGACACCTTCGTTATTGACAGTAGCTACTGTAGTCACAATGCCGTTGGCATCAGTGTAGCGCTCCGGCTTGTCAGACGGCTTCTGGAAGGCGCGGTCCACGCGGAGACCCAGCATGCCCTCCTTGCTCTCCCCGAAGGTCACCGGCTCCACTGCAGTCAGCTTCGCAGTCCTGACGATAGATCGCTCGTCCTTCGTCCCGTCGAAGACAAAAGTAGTTTCCTCGGTCATCAGCACCTTGCCGTCGTTGTCAACCCAGTTTGACAGGGTCACCAGCTTGCCGTCTGCCGCTGACACTATCTTGTCGAACACTACTGAGCCGTAGGCAGCTTTACGCTCGGCCGGGATAGCATAGGAATTGTTCCAGAAATCCAGCCCGTTTACATTACCGAAATTGAACCAAAGGCCGGTCTGGTGCGGATGGTCGGTGCTTTCAAAGGCTCTTGGGGCACGGGGGAAGCCTCTTGTTATCTCCTTCCCGGAAGCAGAGTTTATCGGCCACAGGACCGGCTTTTCCATATCTTCCGGATAGATATATGAAGTGAAATAGACTCCGTCGACGCTTATGTCGACCTTGCGGGCGGCATCGTCGCGGACAAAGGCAACATCAGCCTTTTTGCCGCTGCAGCAAGTTAGCACAGCAAGCAGCGGCAACAGATAAAGCAGACGTCTCACGGCAATCAGAACTTGAATACCTTGCCACCGGCCATTACTTCCTGGGTAGCAGGGTCGAAGACTGTAAATTCATGAGTGCGCAGAGCGGCCGTAACCATAATACATGCGATTGAATGGTTGTAGCCGGCCATGTAGTTGGCGTTGGGCTGCTTGCGGCTGCGGACGCATTCCATCCAGTTTAGCATGTGGGCTGTAGTCATCGGGTCGCCGCCGGTGTTGGCGTCGGTAGAAACCTTGATGCCCTCAGCGAGAGAGAATGTATCAAGCTTGAATTCTTCCATACCCATTGACCTGGCCTCGCGGGCAGTCAGATAACCGTTGGAAGTTACCATATTGGTGTCGAGGTTGAGCTCGCCGCCGTTTGAGTAGTAGATTTCCTTGGTGCCGCCGGCGCTGTTGGTAAAGCGAGACGAGTAGACAACCTGGAAGCCCTTCTTGGGATTGTCGGCAGGACCGTAGTCAAGCACGGCGGTCATGGTGTCGTAGTTGGTGCGGCCGTCATCCCAGAGGTAGATACCGCCGTTGGCAGCTACGCTGCGGGGATAGTTATAGCCTGTGAACCAGTGCACTGTGTCGATCTGGTGAGCCATCCACTGTCCGGGGATACCAGAAGAGAACGGCCAGAACAGACGGAACTCCAGGTATTTGCGAGGGTCGAACTCCTGCCAGGGGCGGTTCATGATGAAGCGGTTCCAATCGGTGTCTTCCTTTTTCAGGAGCGGAACTACATTGGGACGGCGCCAGCGACCGGGCTGGTTTACATTCCAGGTCATCTCGACCATTACTATGTCACCGAACTTGCCTGAACGCAAGAAATCGTTGGCGGCATGGTAGTTCGGCGCACTGCGGCGCTGCGAACCGATCTGCACGATGGTGCCTGCCTTCTCGATGGCTGCTTTGGCGTAGCGGGCGTCCTCCATGGTCTCGGCGAACGGCTTCTCGACGTATGCGTCCTTGCCGTTCTGGGCGGCTTCTGCGGCATGGCGGGCATGCTGGAAGTCGGCGGTAGAGATTATTACGGCGTCGATGTCCTTGTCTTCGTACATCTTGTCGTTGTTTACATAGGTCCTGATAGCGTGTCCGAACTTGGTCTCAAGATTGGACTTCGCATCTTCCCTGCGGAGCCTCCAGAGGTCGGAAACTCCGATGATGTCAAAGTTCTGCTTCTGGCAGTTAGCCTGGAAAGCGGGCAGCAGGGAGCCCCTGAAGCGGTCCGAATAGCCGACAACTGCAACGTTCACCCTGTCGTTGGCGCCCATGATGCGGCTGTAGCTTGCAGCGCTCATGCCGTGTGTGCTGGCTACCATTCCGGCTGCAGCGAAACCTGCGGTTTTGAGAAATTCTCGTCTGTTCATATTGATAAGGTTTTAGTGATTATAATCATTTGGCGGGATTGCGGCCGGTCAGGATCTCCACGATCTTGTTGCTGACGTCGCTGTTTTCCTGGAAGCAACGGAACTGCTGGGACTGAGGGCCGAAGGCGAAGAGGGGAACGGTGATGCCAGTGTGGCTGGTAGAAGCGAAGGCTGTGCGGATGAAGCCCTGGTCGGGGTCGCCGCCGCGGAGAGCCACGCCGCCAGTTTCATGGTCGGCACTGATGATCACGAGAGTGTGGCCGTCCTTCTCTGCGAAGCGGATGGCCTCCTCCACAGCTTTGTCGAAGTCCAGCATCTCGCGTACGAAACCGTAGGTATTGTTGCTGTGCTCCTCCTTGTCGATGCGGGCTCCCTCCACCATGAGAAAGAATCCTTTCTTGCTCTGCTTCGACAGATATTCGATAGCCTTGCGGGTTGTTGCGGGCAGATAATCGCCTCGTTCTGCAAGGGCTACGCTGGGCGGGAGGAAAAGCACCGGGGCTGCGGCGCCGTCAACTGCATCGAGATTGTTGACAAGGGTGTAGCGCTCCAGAATGGCAATGCGGGTGGAGTCTGACTGCTCCTCGAAGACTCCCATGGTACCTGCAGATGCAAAGTCAAGGTGCGCTGCGGGCAGGTCAGCCCATATCTCTGCAGTGGCGTTGCGGGACTCCTGGTGTGCGAAGAAAGCTGCCGGTGTGGCGCCGTTCAGATTGTCGGTCGAAACCACTCCGCATGCAAAGCCGAGAGGTTCGAGACGTTCGGGAATATTGGGGATGGCCTCTTTGGCCGGATTCATGCCGAGGAAACTGTTGGTGGTCTTCTGGCCGGTGGCATAAGCAGTTCCGGATGCGGCCGAGTCTGTCGTGAAATCGCTGTCAGACTGGGTGCGGACATAGCCATAGGTGTGAAGATTGGTAATAGTCAGCTCGCCACCGTTGGCATACATGCCGGCGTTGACAGCCGCGAGGCCCATGCCGTCGCCGATCAGCAGGATGACGTTGCGCACCTTGCGGTTCGTGCCGTCAAAACGAAAATCAGGAGTGTAGGAGCCCTGGTTGTTGACAGTAGTCTCTCCGATATATGCGGTGAATTCTGTCTTCTCGACGTCCTGAGCGAAAGATGGAACGATAAAGGCCAACAGGACGAGAACAGTAAGTATTTTCTTCATTTTTCTGGGGAATTATCAATCAAACAAATTTAAAGAAAAAAACTCAGTTTATAAAGGCTATATTTGTATATAACAATCCACACATTATGCTGAAAATAGGAGACAGGATGCCGGCTTTCGAGGTCATGGACCAGGACGGCAACATGGTAAGGTCTGAGGACCTGATCGGCAACGGCCGCAAGACCATTATTTATTTCTATCCCAAGGACAATACTTCCGGCTGCACGGCCGAGGCCTGCAGTTTCCGAGACAACTATGCGGCGCTGACTGAGGCTGGGTATAATGTCATCGGGGTCAGCAAGGATTCCGCAAAGTCCCACACCGGTTTCCGCGCGAAATACGAACTGCCGTTCCGCCTGCTGGCCGACACCTCGACCGCGATGCTTCAGAGCTTCGGAGCCTGGGGCGAGAAGAAAATGTACGGCAAGACTGTCCTCGGCACTCTGCGCCGCACTTTCATTTTCTCGCAGGACGGCATCCTGGAGCGTATCATCGAAAAAGTCGACACCAAGAACGCTGCCGGCCAGATACTGGAAGGATCTGTCTAGCCGGGCTGGACACAGAATGGATGGAAGTGCCCATCCATTCATTTCGTGTCCCGAAAATGAGTTGTCAGGGCGTTTCGACGCGGTCCGGCCCCGCAAACGTGCCTTTCGCGGGCCAGACGGGCTTCGGACAGTCATCTGGCCCCGCAAACGTGCCTTTCGCGGGCCAAACGGGCTTTGGACAGTCATCTGGCCCCGCAAACGTGCCTTTCACGGGCCAGACGTTTTTCTTTGCTGCGGTTGTAGGCATTAAGCGTAACAAATGTTATATTTGTATGCTATGAACGATGTGGAGTTATTTGCTGCGTGTCTTAAGGATTTGCTTCTCGAGAACGACGTTGTGGTTGTTCCCGGGCTGGGAAGTTTCATGACCCGGCTGATGCCTGCATCGTTTTCTGATCTGGGGCGCACTATCAACCCTCCTTACCGGAAGCTGTCTTTCCGTGCTGCAGAAACGGGCGATGCCTCTCTCTTTATAAACAAGCTTGCGGCGATACTCCCGGAAGGGACTGACGTCGACAAGTGGCTGTCATCCTTTGTGGCGGGTTTCAAGGAGGCTCTTGACCGTACGAAGAGGGTGGAGCTGGCCAGCCTCGGTGCAATGAGAGCCACTGCCCAGAATGATTATTTCTTCGTGGCTTCTGAAGACCTTGACATCTATCCCGAAGGGATGGGGCTGGAGCCTGTGACTATCAAGTCCAGCGCGCTTATAGAGTTCGGTCCGGCCGCAGAGCTGTCAGATGCAGCGTCGGAGCCGGCAATCGAGCTGGAACTCGACCCTGGGAAGGCCGATGAACCCCTGAGCGAACCCGAGCCGCAGCCTGAGCCTGAACCTGCAGTCATCGAGGTTGTTGAGAGCCAGGAGCAGGAAGATGCAGCCAAACATGTTGAAGAGCCGGCAATTGAACTGGAATCAGAACCGGCTTCCGCTGACGAGCCCGCACCCGCTGAAGCCCCTGCATCATCAGATGCCACTCCCGCCAAAAAACGCCGCCGCGTAAGGTGGTGGGCCGTGCTGCTCATAGTGCTCGCGGTGATACTCCTTTTCCTGATATTGTCAGTCATTTTCAAAGACCAGCTCCCCTGGGGTGACGCTGTCGACAACATCATAAACCACATCCTCTACACCGAGGAAGAACTGCGGATCCTTAATTCTTGACGTCATGATTGACAGGGCTACGGTTGACAGGATTCTCGATGCGACGCGCATCGAAGAGGTGATAGGGGATTTCGTCTCGCTGAAGCGTCGCGGTGCGAACTATCTCGGCCTGTGCCCGTTCCATCAGGACAAGAACCCTTCCCTCAGCGTCTCGTCCACCAAGCAGATTTTCAAATGCTTCGCCTGCGGCAAGGCAGGCACTGCGGTGTCGTTCATCATGGATCACGAGAAGCTCTCATACCCAGAGGCCCTGAAATATCTGGCCAAGAAATATGGCATCGAAGTGGTCGAGAAGGAGCAGACCCCGGAAGAAATAGCTGCCCGCATGAAAGGAGAGAGCTTGCTCATCGTCAACGAGTATGCCCAGAAATATTACCAGCAGCTGCTCTGGGACGCAGGCCGCACCCACCTCATAGGCCTCAGCTATTTCAAGGAGCGTAAATTCACGGACGAAACCATACGCAAATTCGGGCTGGGATTCGCGCCTGCCGGCGGCAAGTCGTTTGCAGCTACCGCGAAGGAAGAAGGATATAAGGAGGAATACCTCGTCGACAGCGGCCTGGTGATCAAGCGTGACGACGGCTCCCTGAGCGACCGCTTCTACGATCGCGTGATGTTCCCCATCCACTCCCTCAGCGGACGTGTCATAGCCTTTGGCGGCCGTATCCTCACCAGCGACAAGAGCAAGGCTAAGTACATAAACTCCCCGGAGACGGAAGTATACGTCAAGAACCGCTCTCTCTACGGCATCTATTTCGCCAAGACGGCAATCGCCAACAAAGATTGCTGCCTTTTGGTAGAAGGATACACCGACGTAATATCAATGCACCAGGCCGGCATCGAGAATGTCGTCGCCTCTTCCGGAACATCCCTCACCGTCGGCCAGATTTCGCTGATAAAACGCTTCACCGACAAGATCATAGTCATATATGACGGCGACGCCGCAGGCATCAAGGCTTCAATCCGCGGAATCGACATGATCCTCCAGCAGGGAATGAAGGTCGAAGTAGTGCTGCTGCCGCCCGAAGACGACCCGGATTCATTCGCAAAAGCTCACAGCCGCGAAGAGATAGAAGAGTTCATCGCTACCAACAAGTGTGACTTCATCACCTTCAAGACAAACCTCCTTCTTAAAGAAATCGACAACGATCCGATAAAGAAGGCTCAGCTGATAAACGACATTATCGAGTCTGTCTCTGTAATTCCCGACCAGATAGAGCGCAACGTCTATGTCGGCATGGTCGCAAGCCGCTTCGACATAAAAGAAGACGCAGTGTTCCAGAAGGTACGCCAGCTGCGCTCCCGCCGCAACTCGCTCGAGCAGTCCCGCAGCCGCATGGCACAGCAGGACTATCCTGAGCCTCCGGCAGAATACATCCCCGCGGGCTATGACGAGAATGTGCCCGCAGCCGAAAGCGCAGACACCCCCGACCAGCCGCTTACCGACGCATTCCTTGCAGTCAACGAAAAAGAAATAATATACTATCTCCTGAAGTTCGGAGAGTATCCCCTGCATACCGACGACAGCCTGAGATATGACAGGAACGCTGCTCCTGCCGATGTCCCCACCGTAGCCGAGTATATCCGCAAGTCTCTTGAAGAAGACGAGCTGCAGTTTGAAAACCCGGTGTTCAGGAAGATATTCGAGGAGTACTTCGCCCAGCCCCATGAAAAAGAAGCAGACTGCGAAGTGGCCCAGGGCAAGATTATCCGTTTCTTCTCGACCCATCCCGACCAGAACGTCAGTAAGACAATGATGGATGTCATCTGCGACAACTACCCCATCACAGTCAAGGTCTACCGAGACTCCTTGACCCCCGAGGAGCAGTTGCTGGGCAAGAACGTGCCCCGCGTGGTAATAGCATACCGCATCAAAGTAATCGAGCGGCTCTGCGCCGCTACCGTCAAGGAAGTCGACGCCGCCTTCAAGCGCGGCGACGGTGAAGCTTGCAAGGAGAAGATGCGGCTGCTTTCCGCCCTCAATACCGTTAAGAATAATTTGCTACATTTGCAGGCATCAAAAAAATAGAACTATGAGCGATTACAAAAGGATTCTTGTTACCAGCGCGCTGCCGTATGCGAACGGCCCTGTACATATCGGACACCTTGCAGGAGTGTATGTCCCTGCAGACATCTATGTCAGATATCAGCGAATGCGCGGCCGCGAGGTCCTCTTTGTGTGCGGTTCTGACGAGCACGGCGTTCCAATCACCATCAAGGCTCGCCAGCAGGGCTGCACTCCGCAGGACATAGTCGACAAATACCACGGCATTATCAAGAAGTCTTTCGCCGATTTCGGCATCGACTTCGATATATATTCCCGCACCACCAGCAAGATCCACCACGAGACAGCTTCCGAGTTTTTCCGCAAGCTCTACGACGAAGGTAAGTTCATCGAGAAAGAGAGTGAGCAGTATTACGACGAGGAGGCCAAGACCTTCCTGGCAGACCGCTACATCGTGGGTACCTGCCCGAAATGCGGTGCAGAAGGAGCTTATGGCGACCAGTGCGAGAAGTGCGGAAGCACACTCAGCCCGGACGAGCTTATCAATCCTCATTCAGCCATCAGCGGCTCTCCTCTGGTGAAGCGCAAGACCAAACACTGGTACCTGCCTCTCGACCGCGACGAAGCCTGGCTGCGCAAATGGATCCTTGAGGACCACAAAGAGTGGAAGACCAATGTCTACGGCCAGTGCAAGAGCTGGCTTGACGGAGGCCTGCTGCCCCGCGCTGTGAGCCGCGACCTCGACTGGGGCGTTCCCGTCCCCGTTGAAGGCGCCGAAGGCAAAGTGCTCTACGTGTGGTTTGACGCTCCCATCGGCTATATATCAAACACCAAGGAACTGTTGCCCGACAGCTGGGAGAAATGGTGGAAGAGCAAAGACACCAAGCTTGTGCACTTCATCGGAAAGGACAACATCGTGTTCCACTGCATAGTGTTCCCGTCAATGCTCAAGGCATACGGCGATTTCATCCTGCCCGACAATGTGCCGGCCAACGAATTCCTCAACCTGGAAGGCGACAAGATCTCGACCTCCCGCAACTGGGCAGTCTGGCTCAACGAATATCTCGAGGACTTCCCCGGAATGCAGGATGTGCTGCGCTACGTGCTCACTGCCAACGCTCCCGAGACCAAGGACAACGACTTCACATGGAAGGACTTCCAGACCCGCAACAACAGCGAGCTGGTGGCCATCTACGGTAACTTCGTGAACCGTGCCGTAGTCCTCACCCATAAATACTTCGAAGGCAAGGTCCCTGCAAATGCAAAGCCCGAAGCTGTCGATGCCGAAACTCTGGCCCAGCTTCTTCCGATAAAAGAAGCAATCGAGGATTACCTCGAGCACTACAAGTTCCGCGAGGCGCTGAAAGAGGCTATGAACATGGCCCGCATAGGCAACAAATACATATCCGACACAGAGCCCTGGAAGGTGGCCAAGACTGACCTAGACCGCACCGCATCGATACTTTACACTTCCCTGCAGATCTGCGCCAACCTCGCGATAGCGTTCGCGCCGTTCCTGCCGTTCTCGTCAGCCAAGCTGCAGCAGATGCTCTGCCTCGACAGTCTCTCTTGGGACAAACTGGGAGCGGCCGAGATTCTGCCGGCAGGTCACCAGATCTCTCCCGCACAGCTGATGTTCGCCAAGATAGAGGACGCTCAGATCGACGCCCAGATTGAGAAGCTGAAAGCCAGCAAGGCAGCCCATGAAGCCGCAGCCAAAGCAGCCGCAGCCGCTACTCCCGCTGCCCCCAAGGCAGAATGCGTATTCGAAGCTTTCGAGAAGATGGACATCCGCACCGCCACCGTACTCGAGGCCGAGAAGGTTCAG
>JAFZKU010000121.1 GCA_017551785.1 Bacteroidales bacterium
ACCCAGCCGATGAGCGGCCCTATTTCCAACGTTGCCTCACTCAGCTCCGAGACGCCAGTAGCTGCGACCGTATCAGGCTCAGCCGCTGTAACCCTCGACTGTGGTGCTGGCGTAGCCATCAACAGCGCGGCAAAGCCGTTCTATATCGCCGTCCCGGCAAATACCTACACCGGGCTCAGCATAACAGTCACCACTACTGCTGGCGCCTTCCAAACCTTCACGCTGAAGAGCGAGAGAACCGTTGTAGTCGGCCGCAATCAAATCGTAGCGATTAATCTTTCCGCAAATAACATCCATTCGGAATATAACCTTACAGCGGGCAATGTAACCGTTCTGGCGGGCGAGACAGCAACCGTTACAGGCAGCAATGGTAATTCAGTCCTGACCATCGGTGCGGGAGCTACAGTGACGCTGCAGGATGCAACGCTTAAACAGATTGTCACACAGGGTGATGCCACTTTGACTCTAAGCGGCTCAAACAAGCAAATTACTGAGTTCAATGGCGCTGCTATCCAAATTGCAGATAATGCCACATTGACTGTCAATGGAACCGGAACGCTTGATGTCAATAGACAATGGTCGGCAAATTACGGCTGCATCTACGGTCCCTCTTCTACACTGGTCGTCAATGGAGGCACGATGCTTTTGACTTCTAATAAAAAAGATGGTGGCAATCGGGTATGCCCTGCTATCTTCGTTCTCAACTACACGCAGAATGACGGTAATGTCGAAGCATATGGTAAAAATACAAATAGCGCAGCAGATGCTTATGCTAATGGTATGGAGATCTCCAATGATGTGGTGATAACTGGCGGAACCTTGAGAACGGAGGGAGGGACAGCCATGTGGGTTGGAAACGACATATCCATAAGTGGTGGAACAGTTACAGCCATCGGTTCGTATGCGGAATATAATGGTTCCACAGGTATTGTCCCCGGTGGCAATAAAACCGGTGGAGAACTTACGATAAGCGGAGGAACGGTGGTCGCCAGAGGCGACGGTGGTGCCGGCGGGCAGGGCCCTGGAATAGGAAGGAGATCAGACGCCTGCGGTGACATAATCATATCTGGTGGCGATGTTACGGTGAGCAGTACCGGAGGTGCTGCAGCCATCGGTACTGGCACCCTGGCCACTGCAGTTGGTTGCAATATCACAATCACCGATGGAATAGAAAGATTGGTGGTAACGAAAGGTCCCAGTGCTCAGGCTCCTATCGGCAAGGGCAACGCCAGCTCAAGCGTCGGCACTATCACCATCGACGGAGTAGAGAACCCTACGGCCGAAAGTGTCTTCCCTAACTTGAACCTTGTCGTCAGCAATAGTGGCAATACCTGGACATTTACTCCTAAAAACAATTAGTAATACTCCTCGATTGCAAACCTTGCAACGATTTGCTCCCGCCGGGCGATTGAATTATCTTTGTAGAAAAAGTGAGCATATGACAGACATTGAGAGAATTCAGTCGTTTGAAGACAAGAAGGTCCGGACAGTATGGATTGAATCAGAAGAAAAATGGTATTTCGTCCTTGAAGATGTTATAGAGGTACTTACTGAAAGTAAAGATGCCAAGCAGTATATTAAAAGGATGAAATTAAGGGACCCGGAACTTGCGAAAGGGTGGGTACAAATTGTACCCCTCCTTTCGATTAAGACAGAAGGTGGCCCGCAAAAAATGCGTTGTGTGAACATGGAAGGCATGTTCCGTATCATCCAGTCCATCCCCTCTAAGAAGGCGGAGCCGTTTAAACAATGGATGGCCAGTGTAGCGGCGGAGCGGGTAAATCAAATGATTGATCCGGAACGCGGCATAGACCAGGCAATAGCTGACTACAGGCGTTTGGGATATTCTGAGGCATGGATTACTCAGCGCATAAAGACTATCGAGATAAGAAAAGGCCTCACCGATGAGTGGAAGCGTGGCGGAGTAACACAGGAAGTGGATTTTGCCCTCCTGACGGACCTGATGTCCAAGACTTGGAGCGGACTTACGACACGGGAGTATAAGAAATACAAAGGTCTCACTAAGGAAAACCTGCGGGACAATATGACCAACATGGAACTGTTGCTCAATGCACTGGCGGAAGAAACAGCCACTCAGATCAGTAAAGCACGGAATCCGGAGGGACTGGGCGAGAATGCCGAGGTTGCGCAGGAAGGGGCAGAAGTGGCTAAATCAGCCCGTGAAGAAGCTGAGAAGCGTATCGGACATAGCGTAATATCCCCTAAAAAGGCCATAGACCATATCCAGTCGCCGGAACAGATTCCTTTCAGCGAACCTGACAGTCAAGAGGAGGATAAAGACTATTAGGTAATGCGCCACACGTTGCTTCATATCGCTATCATTGCATCGGCACTGGCCGCTCTGGCGGCGTGTGCGCCGATGCTGGAGGGCCAGCGGGAGCTTGGTGAGGTGGACGGGGTGCAGTTCTATGAGCTGAAGGCGGAGCGGCAGCCGGACCTCACAGTGCCGCGGGGCGGGGCGCATTTCATGTTGTTGAATGGCGAGCCGACGCTGCTTGGAGGCATTACGGATGCATTCGTCCTGGAACCCAGCATCGAGTACTACAGCGATGGCAAGTGGAACAAGGTGCCGATGAAATACCCGCACTATTACGGCTTCACTACATTGCTGCCGGACGGCAAGGCGATGCTGGGCGGCGGCTGTGCCGAGAACTTCGGTATCGGCCAGAGCTGGGGTGTGGAAGTGTACGACCCTGCTACCCACAGCACCACTGCGCTGGGCATCATGGACCGCAAACGCGCCGGTGTTTCGGCTCTGGCCCTTGCAGACGGGGAGGTGTTAATTTCCGGCAACTGGCTTGCCGCCGATGCCATCGAACATTATGTGCCAGGCAAGGGCTTCTCTCAGATTAAAGAGGCGGCCACACCGCGCGCCTACCCTTATATCCTTCAATCTGCGCCCGACAATGTTTTGATTTTCAGCGGAAGTAGTGCGTATGGCGGACCGGCTGAGCCCCTGGTGGACCGCCTTCATGGCGAGCCGTTCAGCGAGCCGCTGATGGAGGAATGGGACATGCATCCATACCCGCTGTCACCTTGCTCCGGTGATGAACTTTGTATTGGGGAATATACCTATCTGATTCCGGCCCTTGCCCATTCAGACGGGCATCTCACCATCATTAAGTTGAGTGGTGAACAGTTCTCCCTGCTGGAGATGGATCATCCTTTCCCGAATGCAGCTCCCGACGGTGAATCCCTCACCTGGTGCGCCTATCTGCAGGTTGACCGTTCCGGCAGGAAAGCGTGGGTTATGGGATTCGGAGCGGACGGCGGCTACTATCTGGGATGTGTAGACTACGATGCCACGCTGGACGGCGGTAAAGCATCCTTGAGTGTCTACAAGGTCGACACTCCGGACTCTCAGCCCTTTTTCGGCCAGCCGCTGCTGCTATCCGGCGGGAGGCTGCTGCTGGCCGGCGGAACCGGCATGGATCCGGGACTTGACCAGGGCAAGGAATCTTATTTCCATTGCGGTTCGCAGTCTTGGATGCTCTATACAGATCCTGCCACCGCTGCTGCAAGGCAAAGTTGGGGCTGGTGGCTTGCAGGAGGCATTCTGCTGGCAGGCCTGATTGCAGCCGCAGGCTTAATCCTGAAAAGAAAGCGCAAAATTGCCGCAGAAGCTCAGCCTGAGGATGACAGCACGCTGCGCGCCGATATGATGGAGCAGATGCTCGAACTGATAGGTGAGAAGAAGCTCTTCCTTCGCAAAGACCTACATCTGGAAGATATAGCCCAGGAGCTGGCGACCAACAAAACCTATATCAGCCTGCTGGTGAACAATCTGTCCGGCACCAAATTCACCGATCTGGTGAACGGCTTGCGCATCAGCCATGCTCAGCAGCTGATGCTGGAACACCCTGATATGCTGCTGGCCGACGTGGCCGACGCATCCGGCTTCTCGTCCCGCTCGGCGTTCTTCCGCAACTTCAAGGCGCAGACCGGCATGACCCCCATGGAATGGCTGGAAAGTCAGAAAGCCGCTAAGGGCAGATAGTATCAGAAATAGTTAATCCTTGCTTTTCAGCAGTCCCGGGCGGAGCCTCTTGGTGCGCTCGAGGGCCTGCTCGTCCTGCCAGGCCTTGATGAGCTTCGGGTTGCCGCTAAGCAGCACGTCCGGCACCTTCCAGCCGTTGAAATCGGCCGGACGGGTGTAGATGGGAGGGGAGAGGAGCTCGTCCTGGAAAGAATCGGAGAGGGCGGAGGTCTCGTCGCCGAGGGCGCCGGGGATCAGGCGTACAACCGCGTCGGTGATTATGGCTGCCGGCAGTTCGCCACCGCTGAGGACGTAGTCTCCTGCTGAAATTTCCATGGTGATGAGGTGGTCGCGGATGCGCTGGTCGATGCCCTTGTAGTGGCCGCAGAGGATAATGATGTTCTGCATGCAGCTGAGGTGGTTGGCGCAAGCCTGGTCTAGGATCTGGCCGTCGGGGGAGGTGTAGATCACTTCGTCGTAGTCGCGCTCCTTCTTGAGCTTCTCTATTATATTGAAGATGGGCTCGACCATCATAACCATGCCGGCGTCCCCGCCGTAGGCGTAGTCGTCGATCTGGCGGTAATTGCCCAGACCGTAGTCGCGTATGTTATGGATATGGATGTCGACAAGACCCTTGTCTTTCGCGCGCTGCACTATCGAATAATTCAGCGGGCTTTCCAGCAATTCCGGAACGGCAGATAGAATATCGATTCTCATGACTGCAAAAGTACTTATTAAATCAGAAAAGTATTATATTTGCAAGCTTAATATTTAATTGAACCCCATGAGTGAAGATTTGAAACCGATTGCTCCTGAAGCTGAAAACAGCCTCGAGCAACCTGCCGTTATGACTCCGGAAGCTGAATCAGCTCCCGTTGAAGAAGTTATTGATTATTCCAACAAAGGACTGAAGGAACTCGTCGACCTTTTCCAGGAACTCCTAGACAAGGGCGATGTGCAGCAGCTCTACAAGTATGCCGAGGGCATCAAGGCCGCGTTCTACAAGACTCTCAAGAAAGAGAAGATCGCCGCCGGATTCCAGCCCGTGGTGACAGCTGTAGCCCAGCAGGCCGAGCAGGCCGGGCAAGCCGTCGCTGAAACTGTAGTAATAGCTGCCGATGCAGTCGAAACTGCCGCTGAAGCAGCTGTCGACGCAGTTGATGCCGCAGTAGCAGAGGCCGAGGCCGCAGCTATGGCTGAAGTTCCGCAGGAAGGCGAAGAAGTGTCTGCCAATCCTTTTGCAGAATTGGAGAGGGGTTTCAAAGATCTCTACGGCCAGTATAAGACCGTACGTGTAAAATACGTCCAGGAGCTCAACGCCAAGAAAGAAGAGAACTATGAGGTAAAGAGCAAGATCATCGATGAGCTCAAAGTGCTTGTCGACAATCCCGGCGACCTCGGTACGGCATATCCTGCCTTCAGGGAGCTGCAGAACCGCTGGCGTGCAGCCGGCGCAGTACCTCCCACAAAGGCCAAGGACCTCTATGAGACTTACAGCCACTATGTAGAGTCTTTCTATGATTATGTCAAGATCAACCGCGAACTCCGCGACCTCGACTTCAAGAAGAATCTCGAGGCTAAGGAGAAGCTCTGCGAAAGGGCTGAGGCTCTTGCAGACAGCGACAACGCAGTAGCTGCTTTCCGCGAGATCCAGAAGCTCCACGAAGAGTGGAAGGAATACGGTCCGGTCGACAAGGCTCACCGCGAGACCATCTGGGAGCGCTTCAAAGCCGCCACTTCAGTGGTCAACAAGAAACATCAGGCTTATTTCGAGTCTCAGAAAGGCAACCAGCAGCAGAACCTCGAGGCCAAGACCGCCCTTTGCGAGAAGGTAGAGGAGATCGCCGAGCGCGAGGTTAAAGATTCCAACACCTGGAACGCTCTGTCGAAAGAAATCGAAAACATCCAGAAAGAGTGGCGTACTATCGGTTTCGCTTCTAAGAAGGACAATCAGAAGATATACGAGCGCTTCCGCGCAGCCTGCGACAAGTTCTATGCATCAAAGAGAGATTTCTATTCAGGATTCAAGGATCAGATGCAGGAGAATATGGACAAGAAGATCGCCCTCTGCGAGCAGGCCGAGGCCGTTATCAACAGCACCGAGTGGAAGAAGACATCTGATTATCTCATCAACCTGCAGAAACAGTGGAAGGAAATCGGCCCGGTTTCACGCAAGAAATCAGAGCAGATATGGAAACGCTTCCGCGCAGCTTGCGACGCCTTCTTCGAGAACCGCGACAAGCACTTCTCTGACCAGGACAGCCGCTATGACGACAATCTTGCAGCCAAGAACGCTATTATCGAAGAGATCAATGCTTACAAGAGCGCCGGCGCAGAAGCTGACAAGGAAGCTCTCGCAGCCTTCCAGGCCCGCTGGAATGAGATCGGTTTCGTTCCTCTGAAGGAGAAAGCCAATGTCCAGAGCGCATATAACAAAGCTGTAAGCGATGTATTCGGCGCCGTTGCCGAGTCTTCAGACCGCGTGTCACGCTTCAAGAAGCGTTATGGCGAGCAGCATCAGAAGGCATACACCAAAGTCGTTACCGAAAAGGACCGTCTCATCCAGAAGTTCCTCAAGATGGAGCAGGATATCGCTACATGGGAGAATAACATGGGCTTCTTCGCAAAGAGCAAGAACGCCGATAAACTCCTGGCAGATCTGTCAAGCAAGATAGAAGTGGCCAAGCAAGAGCTTGCAGACCTTGAGAAGAAGATAAAATCGATGGACGAAAAGGATAGCGAGCAGGAGAATGGATAAGAAAAGCATTATCGGATTCGTCCTCATAGGTCTGATCCTTTTCGCATTCAGCTGGTATAACAACAGGCAGTACAGCAAGCAGCAGGCTGCCCAGCTCGAGGAGAGCCGCATACGTGACTCCATCGAGAGGGCTGAGGCTTTCAAGGCTGCAGCACAGGCATACCCTGATGCTGATTCGACCGAGATAGCAAGGATACTCGCAGAAATGGCTGAGAACGGTCAGGCCGAGGTGGTTTACGACGACACCGTCTCTGCCGAGCCTGCATTGTACAAGAGCGATTTCCTTAATGCAGCTGCAGCCGACGCTACCGAGGACATAATATTCCTCGAGAATGACAAGGTCAAGGTGGGCATCTCGACAAAAGGCGCCCAGGTGGCCGAAGTCCTCATCAAGGAATACTACAAATACGACAGCACGGCTCTCTATCTTATAGACACCCGCCGCAACAGCAGCTTCGACATCGAGCTTGACGCCGGCCAGTACATCAACACGATGGATTTCAATTATCGTGTCGTCAGCGTTAATGATCACAGCGTGTCGATGCGTCTCTACTTCGACGAGAACTCATACATCGAGAACCTCTACACTCTGTCGGAAGACGATTTCTTCGTCAACATGGACCTGCACTTCGTGGGCATGGACGAATATATTCCGCGCAGTTCCTACGCATTCAAGATTTCATGGGCATGGGACGTGCCGCGTCTCGAGAAAGGCTATGACAACGAGAAGAACTACTCAAGCGTAGCCTTCCGCTATGCCGACAATGACAATATCAAGGAAATCTCAATGCGCAAGGACGGCGGCAGCGAATCCCTCGCCGGCCAGACGCAGTGGGTCGCCTTCAAGCAGCAGTTCTTCTCATCTATCCTTGTTGCTGAAGACAACTTCTCTTCAGGCGATGTGGGTGGACATACTTATGCAGACGGCAATCCGGACAAGTATCTGATGCACGACGCAGCAGTTCTGAACGTGGAATACGGCAACAAGAGCGCCGACTTCGTCAAGAGCTTCAAGTTCTTCTTCGTGCCCAACCACTATCCCGTGCTGAAGAGCTACGACATGAAGTTCGACAAGCTGCTGCCTCTGGGCGGCTGGCTCGTCGGCTCCATCAACAAGTTCATCCTTATCCCAGTATTCAACTGGCTTCACAA
>JAFZKU010000122.1 GCA_017551785.1 Bacteroidales bacterium
AATGGTGGCTTCGCGACCGTTCCAGAGGATCTTGAAAAGGATGCCTTTGTCTCTGCTGCGTGACTGGTAGAAGACGAACTGCAGGTTGGTGGCCTTGCTGATGCGGTAGCTCTGGTACCAGTATTTCACATCGTCGGCTTTGTCCGGGATGGTACCGAAGCCGTCGAGATTCAGCAGGGCGATGAATGCAGCCAGGACGTAGTCGTGACCGAAGCGCAGGTCGGCGGCGGTATCATGATTCACTATGGCGATATCTGCCTTGCTGAGGATGTCTTCCAGCAGCGGGATCATCTTATATCTTACGGTTATGTCCGTCAGGTAGGAATCATAGTTGAAAACCTCCCACAGCTGGGCGTACTGCTCGTCGGTAAGCACGTCGGCGAAGAGAGCCGGATCGCTGTAGTTCGGGTAGTTGCCCATGAACATGTAGAGCCAGGACATCAGGTCGGTTGTGCCGCCGGTGTGCTTCACGGCAGAAGGGTCCTTGAAGATATGGCCCATGATGCCGTCGACATCAGCCTTGCGGCGGATGAACTGGCCGAGCTTTTCGCGGCTCGAGCTGTCGGGATCCACTGCCTGGAAATTGCGGACATAGCCCTTCGGTGCCTCGGGCGGAGCCACGATGCACATGCCGAGATGGTTGGACTTCACATGGATATCGAGCTTGGGAAACTGCTTCTGCAGACTGGTGGTGAAGGAAGCCATGCTGACTATGCAACGGCCGGAAACGGACGACAGCGCGTCGACCCTCCTGGCTCCGGTAAACACCTTCGGGAAATTGCGGGCCATCTCCTCTGCAATGCGGGCGTGCTGCTCCTCGCCGAGAGCCACCAGATCGCCGGTGTTGGCGATGGGCACTTCGCAGAACTTCTGGTAGCGCTCCAGGAACGACTCTCCGAATGGAGTGAGGTTGCCAGCCTGTTTGGCCTCAGTCAGTACATCTCCGATTTCAGTATATGCCCTGGATGTCCAGGCATAGCGGCTTCCGTGCCTACCATAGTGGCTGATATAGAATGGTTTGTATCCTTTGGGAGCAGGAGTCAGCTTATTCTCTTCAAAGCGGTAGGCACCTTCCATCCCGGCAGCCTTCAGGCGGTCTGCCCTCACCTCGTCAAGGACATTGTAGTTCTGGGCGGATGCGGCTACGGAAAGAAGCAAAGCCGCGAGAATCAGGATTCTTTTCATCTCAAACAGGTGTTTTCTGACACAAAGATATGTATATTTGTAGAGATATAGCCCGCCTGAAGGCGCTAAGAAAGCAGTGTAGCGAATATCGTAGTCTATTCGCCGAGCCGTTTTCCCGACAGCCGAAGGAGGGCGAGCCTTGACCTGGATAACAAAACCATAACCATATGAAAAAACTGTTTCTCCTCCTTGCCGCAGGCCTTCTGGCAGCCGCCTGCAGCAGCGTCGACGTGCCGCAGGGCACCGTCCTCTTCGACAATTATTCCTACGAAGGCTGCGACGATTTCTACGCTCAGAATCCGCTTCCGGGCGACGACTACGTCTACAACCCCATCCTGGCCGGATGGTACTCCGACCCCAGCATCTGCAGCAACGGCCAGGGAGATTACTTCCTCGTTACATCGACCTTCTCATTCTTCCCGGGCGTTCCGATCTTCCACAGCCGCGACCTGGTGAACTGGGAGCAGATCGGCAACGTGCTTGACCGCCCCGAGCATCTGCCGCACCTCGACGGACAGCGCGTCAGCGGCGGAATCTACGCTCCGGACATCAAGTACAACCCTAACAACAAGACATACTACATGATCACCACCGACGTGGGTGCCGGCAACTTCTACGTGAAGACGCAGGATCCCTGGGGTGACTGGTCAGACCCCATATATCTCCCCGAAGTCAAAGGCATCGACCCGTCGTTCTTCTTTGACGAGGATGGCCGGGCATACATTGTCAACAATGACGACGCTCCGGACGGCAAGGCTGACTACAGTGGCCACAGGACTATCCGCTGCATAGAGTTCGACGTTGCCAACGACCGCACCATCGGCGAGCGCAAGATCATTGTCAACAAGGGTTCACGTCCCGAGAAGGAGCCCATCTGGATCGAAGGTCCGCACCTCTACAAGATTGACGGCACATACTACCTGATGTGCGCCGAGGGCGGCACCGGCATCGACGAGAAGCACTCCGAGGTCATCTTCAAGGGCAAGACCCCGTTCGGCCCGTTCGTTTCATACGAAGGCAACCCCATCCTCACCCAGGTTGGCCTCGATCCCGCAAGGCCGAACCCCATCATCTGCACAGGCCATGCCGACATCACCCAGGATCCCGACGGCAACTGGTGGGCAGTGTTCCTCGGCGACCGTCCTTATGCCAACGACGCTGAGAACCTCGGCCGCGAGACCTACATGCTGCCTGTGACCTGGACTGCCGACAAATGGCCGGTTATCCTCCCTGCAGGCGAGGCTGTTCCGATGATTGTAAGGCATGAAGGCGTAAAGCGCGGCGACAAAGTCACCTTTGGCAACTTCTCATTCACCGACGATTTCTCAGCTCCTGAGCTCGACCCCGCATGGCTGCTCCTCCGCGGCCCGGCGAAAGATCACTATTCTCTCACCGACAAGCCCGGCTTCCTGGAGCTGACCCTCTCTGAGAACAAAGCCACACAGATGCATGTGCCTTCAATCGTACTGCGCAGGATGCATCACCACAAGTTCACGGCATCTACCCGCATGTATTTCAAGCCGGCCGGCGAGACCGAGGCTGCAGGTATGCTTCTCTTCAAGGACGAGAGCCACCAGTACTTCCTGAAAGTAACTGAAGGCAAGGTAGCAGTGATGAAAGTCGAGACCCGCATGGTCCGCGTACCCGGCCAGAGGCCCAGCATCGAGGACGCCAGCACAGAGCTCGCCTCAGCACCGCTCGGCAGCTTCAAGTTCGTGGATCTGAAGATCACCTCCGACGGCGCCACCTTCGGCTTCTGGTTCGCCCCGAACGGTAAGAATTGGACCAAGCTCATCGATGGCGTGGACGCAGAGTTCCTCACCACCCTCCGCGC
>JAFZKU010000123.1 GCA_017551785.1 Bacteroidales bacterium
GATAAACACCTACATGTCGGTCGCTTTCCTGCAGGACAACGACTACACTTCGGCCATCGAGATGATGGAGAAGATTAAGAATCCCTCGGCCGAAGTGTCTGCCAACCTGCAGAAAGCCCAGTTCTACAAGGCCCTCCAGCTCATCGACGGCGGGGCGTACCGCAGCGCGATGGATCTGCTGCGCAGCGCGACCGCCAATAATTCCGACGCTGCGATAACCCGTCTTGCCAACTACTATCTTGCGCAGTGCAGCTATTCGACCGGCAACTACGAAGATGCTATAGGTATCGGACGCATGCTGGCCTCAGACCCCGTCTTCAGGACTTATGATGAATATGACCTGCTGCAGCTGATCCTGGGATATGCCAATTTCAATTCCCGCAATTTCGACGATGCTCAGCCTTATTTCATGTCTTTCCTTGAGAGCGGCAGTGCCAAGGGCAGCCTCCAAAGGGACGCTACCGTCCGTCTGGCCGATACTTATCTGATCCAGAAAGACTACCCCAAGGCTTCTGCCGAATATGCCAAGGTTTACAACAGATACTCCGACGACGACATCTACGCCAACTATCAGGGCGCGCTGGTCTACGGGCTGATGGATGACTATAACAACAAGATCGCCCTGCTGTCGGACGCTGTTACGAAACATCCTTTCGCACGGCTCTATCCTCAGGCGATGTATGAGCTTGGCCGCACCTATGTGCAGCGCAACAATCCCGCCGAGGCCACGAAGTGCTTCGAGGCGCTGCTCTCTTCGCGTGACAGCACGTTCTACTCGCGAAGCCTGCTGGAGCTGGCTATGATCTGCAGCAACAGCGGCGACCGTACCAAAGCCATAAACTATTACAAGCGCATCGTCAGCGACACCCCTGCCGCAGACGAGGTGAAAGATGCGCTCGCCGGCCTGGAGAGCCTCTATCAGCTCACCGGCAGGCCTCAGGAATACCTTGCATATCTGGATAATCTGGGTATGTCCAACATAAAGACTGCCAGCGAGAAGGAGCAGATGATCTTCAATGCCGCAGAGCAGGTTTACCTGTCCGGCAACCGCTCATCTGCAGTCAAATCTCTGCAGTCCTTCCTGAGTCAGTATCCCAACGGTGCAAGGGCTGCCCAGGCGTGGTTCTACCTTGCTGAGACTTATAAAGCCATGGGGCGCAACGAGTCTGCCGCCGAGGCATATCTGGAGTGCATGAGCAAGGAGAAAGGCGACTATTCCGAGGCTGCGACCCGCAACTATGCCGACATCTGCTACAACCTAGGCAATTATAACAAGGCTCTCGAGGCTTATGAGACATTGAAGGCCATCGCCACCAACGACGTAATGCGCAATGCTGCAAGGGTGGGAGAGATGATGTCCAACTACAACAGCCGCCAGTACTACAAGTCTCTGCGCAACGCTCAGGAGCTGGCCGGCGACAGTTCTCTCGACGACGCTACCCGCCGCAAGGCTGATTTCATAGCTGCCAAGTCATATATAGTCCTCGGCGACAGGACGTCAGCAAAAGAACTGCTCAGCAAGCTGTCTGAAGATTGCAGCGATGCCGTAGGAGCCGAGTGCGCCTACATCCTGATCCAGGACCTGTACAACGCCGGCGACTTCGAGGAGGTGGAAAAGAAGGTATACGAGTTCTCGGACACCAAGACTTCCCAGCTCTACTGGCTCGCCAAGAGCTTCATAATCCTCGGCGACTCTTTTGCCGACCGTGAGAGATGGGAACAAGCCAGGGCTACGTATGAAAGCATCAGCAAGGGCTACAAAGTGTCCGTACCCAACGATGACGTGCTCGAGCAGACCGAGATGAGACTGAATAAACTAAAGGCTATGGGGAGGTAGAGATATGAAGAAGTTTACGATACTGTTATTGTCCATTCTGTTGTCAGCGCCGCTTTTTGCGCAGATAGACCCTACGGTCGTGGTGGACAGGGATTTCGAGGGGCAGATAGATATGGATGTCCGCATGCCGGAAACTGAGATCTCCGTAGCTGATTCCCTTAAGCAATTCGACGTTAGTTTCGACTATTCTATATTCGACAGGCCTTTCAGAGACCTCTATGAATTCTCGCCCTATCAGGCTGCAAGCCTTGGCGTCGTGCCTCTTGGCGCTGTGCCTCATTTCTCCGCAAGGGTTGCGAGCCAGTACCCTTTGATGCCTGAGGTCGACCTCTATGGCCAGCTGGTTCCCAAGAACAACCGGAATTTCAATATGGGAATGTTCGTCAAGTATGCTTCGGAACTCGGCAAGGTGCCTTCGATGAATGAGTATGTCGATGCTTTTGACGTCCGCAGGACCAGGATGACTGCCGGGGCGAACTTCAAGTTCGCATGGGACAAGGGAGAGCTTACCTTCGACGGGGCATACCGCCATTCGTACGCCAAGGACAAGTTCTTGTATTACAGCCTTATGACCTGGGGCGCTCCAGAGGCTTCCAGGATGGTTACCGATTCCGCTAAGCACGCTGTCAATGCCGTAGAGCTCGGTTTCAAGATCCGCAGCACAGACGTCAAGGACCATGACTTCTATTATGATATCGACGCGTCTTTCGTCCGTACGTCCAAGGATCTCGATTTCGTGCCGAGCTATGGCAACTCCCCGTTCAGAGAAACAGCAATGAATATAGACGCCGAATTCGGGTCGAGCTTCGAAGAGCACAGGATGTATGTCGACATTCGCAGCCAGAATAACTGGTACAGCTATCCTGAAGGACTCTATATCGGCATCATAGAGTTCGCGCCTATATACCGCTACACCAAGGGCCGCTTCGACGGACGCTTCGGCATCCGTTTCAGCAACAGTTTTGCCGGCGACAATAGCACCAGCATCTACCCGGACGTGGACGCCAAGCTCGTTCTTTGGGAGAACAAGCTCTGGATGAGGGGAGTGGTGAACGGCGGCAGGAATATCGACAATCTGGGAGTGTACCTCGAGAACGCACCGTGGGTAGTCGCAACCGGTTCGGCTCATCCCCAGGAAGGAGAGGACAATGACTTCAAGATGCGCTATACGACCCGTCCCATCGACAGCAAGCTTTCTATAGAAGGAATAATCGGCAGCCGTCTCGGACTGAATGTCTATGGCATATACACTTCATACAAGGACAAGTTACAGCTGTATACTTCTCACTTCAACTGGAGTATGATGCCGTTTCTTTACCCTGAGTTCGTGAATTATGCTAAGCTTTCGGCCGGCGTCGAGCTGACATGGACTTCCAAGGACCTGAGGGTGTTCACGTCAGTGCAGGGCAACAAGTACAACAGCAGTGAGACCTTGTACATGCTTCCGAAGGTGGAGAGTCTCTCGCAGATAGAGTATAATTTCAGGGAGCGGCTCTTCCTTTCCACCGCGCTTGTGATCCAGGGAGTCCGTGACAGCCAGATGGGGCAGGTGCCGACTTACATCGACCTTTCGGCCAAGGCTGAATTCAAGGTAAACCGCTTCTTTTCGGCCTATGTCAAGGGTGGAAATCTCCTCAATAAAGAGAATTACATCTATGCTGACATAGCCCGTATGCCGATCAATGTCGGAGGCGGAATCTGCATAACTTTCTGACGCTTTCGCGAGCGAGGTTTTTAACTCTTTTTTGTTGATTTCTTTCTTACTTAAATCGCTGATATTTCGGCAGATTTTAGTATCTTTACGCGATTTATAAGAATAAGATTTTTGCAATGACAGAACAAGAGAGAGAGGAAGGCCAGCAGCAATATTCTGCCGACAGTATCCAGGTCCTGGAAGGGCTTGAGGCTGTCCGTAAAAGACCTTCGATGTATATCGGCGACATCTCGACGAGAGGTCTCCATCATCTGGTTTATGAGGTTGTCGACAACTCCATCGACGAGGCTCTTGCAGGCTTCTGCAGCCAGATAGATGTCGTCATCAATCCCGACAATTCAATCACAGTTTCAGATAACGGCCGCGGTATCCCTACTGGTATGCACGAGAAAGAGCAGCGTTCCGCTCTCGAGGTGGTCCTGACAGTCCTCCATGCCGGCGGAAAGTTCAGCAAGGACAGCTACAAGGTTTCCGGCGGTCTGCACGGCGTCGGCGTATCCTGCGTGAATGCCCTTTCGGACTATCTGAAGGCTGAGATCCACCGTGAAGGCAAGGTGTTCGTCCAGGAGTATTCCAAAGGCAAGCCTAAATATGATGTAAGGGAA
>JAFZKU010000124.1 GCA_017551785.1 Bacteroidales bacterium
GGAATTTGCTGCTCATCGGATTGAGAGCCATTTCAGCCTCGGTACCGGCGGGGCTGTCAATGGCGCGCAGTCCGGCGAAACGAATCGTAATCGTCTCTCCTACTTTGACCTCGCCGCTGTAATTGTGATCGAGCGACCTGCGGCCGACATCGTCCTTCAAACGTTTGATGCGTCCACCGCCAATGGAATATTTCATGGATGTCGCGCCGGCCTCGCTCCTGACTACAATTATCTGATTGTGTCCCTCGGCAGCAGATGGCAATAAGATGAGCGCAACAGCGACAATAGAAAGAATTCGGAAGATCCGTTTCATAAGCATCCTTGTTTTTCTATTGTTAAAGTTAGCCCACACCCCCAAAGCAAGGAGTACCACATTAAATAAACCGGAGTATCAAAATAAAAAGAAAGATGGCACAGCACCTCCTATGCACATCTGACGCAGGTGCTCCTACCTGTCCACGTTTTGTAGACTTATTGAGCTAAGACTTACGGAATAGCTCTTCTGATGCTTTCCAGTGCAGCCTGGAGGATGCTGCGCGGACAGCCGACGTTGATGCGGACGAAGCCTTCGCCGCCTGCGCCGTAGGACGCGCCGTTGTTCAGATAGACTCCAGCCTTGTCCCTGAAAAGTTCCACCAATTGTTCCTGAGGCATGCCCAGTGCCCGGCAGTCGAGCCATACAAGGAAGGATGCTTCCGGCCGGAAAGCTCTGATGCCCAGATCATTGTCTTTAAAGAAATCCATCAGGCAGTCGATATTGCCCTCAAGGTATGTCTTCAATGCCGGCAGCCAGCCGGTTCGCTGCATCCTTGCAGCAGGGTCGTGACAGCTCCAGCCGGCAGCAGAGACGCCGCACCTGCCGCCATAACCCCTTTTATGAACGATCTTCTTTTCATGTCATTTTTATTACTTCAAATGTAATGAAAGTAGCGGATTTATCGCTGCGGTTATGGGTCCAAATAATTGCAGTATAACAGCAAAATCGGCCTTATTTGCGGTTATGGGTCCAGAAACAAGCAGTATAACCGCACCCGCTTCGATTTTCTGCCAAGATTCTCTATCTTTGAGGACTGAACCATTTCAATCCCTCTTATGAAAAAACTTTTCATCGCAGTTATGGCCGCTGCTACCATCCTGGCATCGTGCACCGGCGCCAAGCCCGCCCAGCGTAATGAGCTGAGGGCTCCGGCCTACCCTCTTGTTTCAATTGATCCATACACAAGCGCGTGGAGCATGTACGACCATCTCTACGACGGCCCCGTGAAGCACTGGACCGGAGCGGAATTCCCTCTGATCGGCGCTCTGAAGGTGGACGGAGTTGTGTACCGCTTCCTCGGCAAGGAAGAAGTAGAGCTGAGCGCCCTGGTGCAGCCCGCCACTGAGCTGCCTTGGAAAGGATACTACACATACACTCAGCCCGCCGGACAATGGTATGCCGAGAATTACAACCCGCGCGGATGGAAAGAAGGCACCGCCGGCTTCGGCACGCTGGAGAACCCCACATCCAGGACTCCCTGGCTCACCGAGAAGATATGGCTGCGCCGCGAAGTGGAAATAGATGAAGACCTCGACGGCAAGCACGTCTATCTGGCATACAGCAACGATGACGACGCAATATTCTACATAAACGGAGTCGAAGTGCTGAATACCGGGCACGAGTGCCACACCAACGCATCAGCACAGATCCCTGACGGCATCGTCCGCAAAGGCCGCAACGTCCTGGCCGCATACTGCATCAACACCGGCGGCCTGGCCTATCTGGACATGGGCCTGATGCTTCAGGAAGAGCCTCACACCATCCTGGAGAACGCTGCCGAGCAGCTTTACGCCGACGTGCAGGCCACCCGTACCCTCTACGCCTTCAACTGCGGCCCCGTGGAGCTGGAGCTGACCTTCACCGCCCCGCTGCTGCTGGAAGACCTGGAGCTGATCTCACGTCCCGTGAACTATATCAGCTATAAAGTCAACTCTAAGGACGGCGGCAAGCACGATGTGGAGCTCTATCTGGAAGCATCACCCCGCTGGGCCCTCGACAATGCATTCCAGTCATCTCACTCTGAAGCCTTCGAGAAGGACGGCCGCGTCTGGGTAAAGACCGGAAGCACTTCGCAGAACATCCTGGCCCGCAAAGGTGACGACCTGCGCATAGACTGGGGCTGGTTCTACATGAGCGCTGCAAGCGGGAAGGCCGGCATCGGCACAGGCAAGCAGCTGCGCCAGGCTTTCGTAGACGGCAGCGACCTCAACATAGTCAATGGCGACGACGCCGAAGGCCGCATTGCGATAATCCAGACCATCGAAACCGGCAAGGAAGGCCACGTTCTGATAGGCTACGACGACGTCTATTCTATCCAGTACTTTGGCGAGAACCTCCGCCCCTACTGGAACCGCAACGGCGACAAGACCATCTTCGACATGTTCGCAGCAGCAGAGAGCGACTACAAGCAGCTGATGAAACGCTGCGAGGCATTCGACCGCGACCTGATGGCTGAAGCCGAGAAGGCCGGCGGCCGGAAATACGCCGAGCTCTGCGCCCTGGCATACCGCCAGAGCATCCACGCCCACAAGCTGGTGCAGGCCCCCGGCGGATACCTGCTCTGGCTGTCGAAGGAAAACAACTCCAACGGCTCCATCGGAACTGTGGACGTAACTTACCCTTCAATCCCCATCTTCCTGCGATACAACCCGAAATTCACAGAATATCTGCTGAACCACATCTTCTACTACTCCGAGAGCGGTCGCTGGACGAAGCCTTTCCCGGCTCATGACGTGGGAACCTACCCTCTCGCCAACGGCCAGACCTACGGCGGCGACATGCCCGTGGAGGAAGCCGGCAATATGATAATCTCTACAGCCGCAATCTGCAAGTACGAAGGAAACACTGACTATGCAGCCCAGCACTGGGAGAGCCTCACTACCTGGGCTGACTACCTGCTGGAATTCGGCCTCGACCCGGCCAATCAGCTCTGCACCGACGACTTCGCAGGCCACTTCGCCCACAATGCCAACCTTTCCATCAAGGCCATCCTCGGCATAGCCTCCTACGGCCAGATGGCCGGACTTCTCGGCAAGAAAGACATTGCGGAGAAATACACCGCCGCTGCGAAGCAGATGGCAGCCGAGTGGATTAAGATGGACGACGACGGCGACCACTACCGCCTGACCTTCGACAAACCCGGCACCTGGAGCCAGAAATACAATCTGGTGTGGGACCAGCTGCTCGGCCTGGACATCTTCCCGGCTGAGGTAGCCGCAAAAGAGATTGCATACTACCCCACCCGTTTCAACAAATACGGCCTGCCGCTGGACAACCGCCAGACCTACACCAAGACCGACTGGATAATGTGGACCGCCACCATGGCTACCGACAAAGCCACCTTCGAGGCCTTTATCGAGCCTATGTGGAACTTCGAGAACGAAACAGTGGACCGCGTACCCATGTCTGACTGGGTATACACCGACAAGCCCAACTACCGCGGCTTCAAGGCCAGAAGCGTAGTGGGAGGTTATTTCATCAAGTTATTGAAGTAGCCGCCGCAGCGAGATTCCGTAAAGCGGTATCTTTCTTCAGAGCCTCGGCAAGAGGCATGTCTTCGGGAGTCGCCTGGATAAACTTCGAGAATCCGGCCTCCCGAAGTGCTTTTATATCCTCGATACGGCCCGAGACGAGAGCCACGGGGATTCCTTTCGAATGGCGGAGCACGCCGTGGGCCACCTTGCCCCCTAGGGTCTGTAGGTCGGACTTGCCTTCGCCGGTGACAATCAGATCAGCTCCTTCTATGAGACTTTCGAAGCCCACCAGTTCCA
>JAFZKU010000125.1 GCA_017551785.1 Bacteroidales bacterium
CTACCTTCGGCATCAGGCGGTAGTTGGCTGCCACCACCACATAGCCACATTCCTTCAGCTGCTCGGGGATGAACTTGTTGCCGGAAGTCAGCCCGCCGCCATGGAACCACACGATCACCGGGCATTCAGTCATCTTGGTCGGATAATACACGTCGAGGACACATCTGTCAAGCGAATATGCGTCGGTATTCTGGGAGTAGAATATGTTGTCGGCGGTAATATATTCCGCTTTGGCCTGCTGGCGGCGCTGCACACGCTCGTTGCGCTGGGCGAAAGCGGTAGTCACAGTCAGGACAGCCACGAGGCAAAGGAGCAATTTCTTCATGTTTGCTAGTGATTTCGGTTTGTTACAAATATACTTATTTTGTTAATTTTGTAGTAACAGACAAACCCTCGCTTATGTTCACAGAAGACAAAAAACTTTACGTGGCCCACAGTGACAACGGCCCGATCTATATCAACGGAGAAATGGCAAACAGGCACGGCCTGATCGCGGGTGCGACCGGCACCGGAAAGACCGTCACCCTGCAGGTAATCGCAGAGACTTTCTCGCAGGCAGGAGTGCCCTGCTTCATGGCCGACATGAAGGGCGACCTTTCAGGCATCAGCCAGGCCGGCAAGATGTCCGGCTTCATCCAGAAGCGCTGCCCCGAGTTCGGCATCGAGGACCCCAAGTTCGCAGGCAACCCCACCCGTTTCTACGACGTGTTCGGAGAGCAGGGTTTTCCCATGCGCACCACCGTGTCTGCTATGGGTCCCCAGCTGCTGTCGCGCATCCTCGACCTAAACGACACCCAGGAAGGCGTGCTGAACATCCTTTTCAGGATTGCTGATGACGCCAAGCTGCTGCTCCTCGACCTCAAGGACCTGCGCATGATGCTGGACTTCATCGGCAAGAACGCCGACAGCTTCACCACCAAATATGGAAACATCTCCACCGCCAGCGTAGGCGCCATCCAGCGTGCTATCCTGACTCTGGAAAACCAGGGTGGAGAGCAGTTCTTCGGCGAGCCCGCCTTCAGCGTGGAAGACCTTCTCGACACCGAGAACGGCCTCGGCGTGATGAACGTGCTGGTGGCTGACAAGCTGATGCTCCAGCCGAAGCTCTATTCCACCTTCCTGCTGTGGCTCATCACCGAGCTGTACGCCAAGATGCCCGAGGTAGGCGACATGGAGCTGCCCAAGCTGGTGTTCTTCTTCGACGAGGCCCACACCCTCTTCGAGGGCACGTCCAAGGCTCTTACCGACAAGATCGAGCAGGTGATCCGCCTCATCCGTTCGAAGGGCGTCGGTGTCTACTTCGTAACCCAGGCTCCCACCGACCTTCCGGACAATGTGCTGGGCCAGCTCGGTAACCGAGTGCAGCACGCTCTGAGGGCATACACCCCGAAGGACCAGAAGGTAGTCCGCACAGTGGCCGACACCTTCCGCGCCAACCCCGCTTTCAAGACAGCCGACGTAATTACCGAACTCTCTACCGGTGAAGCTCTGGTATCGTTCCTCGACGAGAAGGGCGCTCCTTCAGTCGTAGAGCGCGCCAAGATCCTCTTCCCGCTGAGCCAGATCGGCGCCATCAGCGACGGCCAGAGGCTCGACGTGCAGAACGCAGCTCCGGCGAGAATCAAGGAATATAAATCCGTAATCGACCGCGAGAGCGCCTATGAGGTCCTGACCGCGCAGTATGAGGCCCAGGCCCGCGAGGAAGAGAAAGCCCTCGCCAAGAAAGAGAAGGAAGAAGCCAAGGCCGCCAAGGAGAAAGAGAAAGCCGCTGCTAACAAGAAAAAGAGCAGCAAGGGTCTCAACCGCACCATCCTCGGCACTCTGGCCACTGCGGCAGCGACCACCTTCGCCCGCAGCCTCGCCAATTCTGCCGCGAAGTCGATAACCACCGGCTCGAAGAAGAAGACCTCGTCGTCATCTTCAAAATCTTCTACCGCAAAGAAGACCACCTCGACAAAGAAGACGGGCGGCACGGCGCTGGAGAAGGCCACCAAATCGGCAGCCAACACAGTCACCCGCACCATCACCAACGAGGTGCTCAAATCTATCCTTAAAGGGAAATAGCCTCTATCCAGCCTTCCAGGCCGGCTGAAACATCTTCAGGAACGATATCCAGCGCAGCGGCGGCAAACACCGTCAGCTGGAGTCGTTTTGCTTCCTCGAGACAGATGCCGCGGCTCCGCATGTAGAACAGCTCGTCGTCGTTCATGCGGCCCACCGTGGCTCCGTGGGTACAGACCACGTCGTCCGCATAAATCTCGAGCTGAGGCTTCGCATTGGCCCTAGCATTTTCGGTCAGCAGCAGGTTGTGGCACTGCTGGCGGGCGTCGGTCTTCTGGGCGTCCGGAGCCACCTTGATCAGGCCGAAGAAATCGCTGCGGGCGCTGCCGCCCTCGATGCCCTTGAATATCTGCTCCGAAGTGCAGAGGCCCACTTCGTGGTTCATGCGCACATCGAAGCGCACGTCGGCATTCCCCCCAATCAGCCAGAGACCACGCAGACGACAGTTCGCCCCGCGGCCGGTGAGGTTTATGGTAAGGCTGTTGCGGACTCGGACGTCCCCAAGCACTATGAAGGCCAGCTCCAGACTGGCGTCTTCCCCGACAGTGATCTCCACCGGGAATTCGCCGTCAGCGCGCTGCATCACCAGCCAGCTCTTCGCAGAGCCGTCTTCGATGCGCAGCTTCATGCCGCCTTGCCTGAGTTCAAGAGTCTCCATCCTACAGATTGCCGGTTATCCAGTCGTATCCGCGCTCCTCAATCTCGCGGGCAAGCTCCTTGCCGCCGGTCAGCACGATGCGACCTTTATATAATACGTGTATGAAATCGGGAACTATATAATCGAGCAGACGCTGGTAGTGAGTAATCAGTATGGTGGCGTTGTCGCTGCGGCGCAGCTTGTCGACACCTGTACCCACGATGCGCAGGGCGTCCACGTCAAGGCCTGAGTCGGACTCGTCGAGGATGGCCAGCTTCGGGTCGAGCATAGCCATCTGGAACACTTCGTTGCGCTTCTTCTCGCCACCTGAGAAGCCGGCGTTCACAGCACGGGACGAGAAGCTCGCATCCATCTCCACCAGAGCCATCTTCTCTTTCATCATGCGGAGGAACTCCACTGCCGTAACTGGAGGCAGGCCGCGCTGTTTGCGGTGCTCGTTGACGGCGGCTTTCATGAAGTTGGCGTTCGACAGGCCCGGAATCTCGACGGGATACTGGAAACCGAGGAATATGCCTTTCCACGAGCGCTCTTCAGGGCTGGCGGGGATAAGGTCCTCGCCTTCGAAGCTGATGCTTCCGGCGGTCACGGTTATGTTGTCCCTTCCTGCAAGGGTGGCTGCCAGGGTGCTCTTGCCGGCGCCGTTGGGACCCATTATGGCATGCACCTGCCCGGCCTTCACCTGCAGGTCGATGCCCTTGAGTATTTCTTTTTCGCCCACGCTGGCGTGGAGGCCGCGGATGTCGAGCAATATGTCGTTGTCTGCCATATACAGATATTATTATGCGTTCTTGTTATAAAGTTTCCCCCAGTTGCGCAGCGAGATTATGCCGTTTATCAGGTAGAGTCCGCAGACTATCGGCATGAACACGTTGCCCACCGAAATGTGCAGGGCCATCTGCGTCACGTTCACTATCAGCCAGGCCACCCAGCAGTCCCACTTCTTCTGGGCCGACAGGAACTGGGCCATCAGGATCAGCACCGTCACGCAGGAGTCGAGGTAGGGATGCGGGTCGGCGGGGAACAGGCGGTTCAGCAGCCAGCCCCATGCGAAGGCTATCACGAACACTGCCAGCACGCAGAACACCCTCTCCGTCCAGCTGAGCATGGTCACCTTCAGCGCGCTGCTGTCGGCCGAGCTCTTCTCGTCCTCGCGGGGATGGGTCCAGCGGTAGTGGCCCATTATGTTGATGGCCAGCGACACGGGCTGCAGCATCAGAGACGCCAGCAGGTTCTTCTGCCAGAACAGCAGGAACAGCGCTGCGGTGTAAAGGTATCCCACCCAGAAGTTGTACTTGCTGTTGCGGCCGGCCAGCACCACGCAGGTCAGGCCCAATATCGAGGAAACAAGGTCTATCCAATTCATCCTACGCTGCCCTCCAATGACAATGCCAGCAGCTTCTGCGCTTCGACGGCGAACTCCATCGGGAGCTTCGCCAGCACTTCGCGGGCATATCCGTTAACAATCAGACCTACCGCATCTTCTTCCGTGATGCCTCTCTGGCGGCAGTAGAAGAGCTGGTCTTCGCTTATCTTCGATGTAGTGGCTTCGTGCTCCAGCACGGCGCTTTCATTTGCACATTCTATCACAGGGAAGGTGTGGGCTCCGCATTTGTCGCCTATCAGCAGCGAGTCGCACTGCGAGTGGTTGCGGGCTCCCGTGGCGTTCGGGGCCACCTTCACCAGGCCGCGGTAGCTGTTCTGGCTGTGGCCGGCCGAGATGCCCTTGCTGACTATGTTGCTCACCGTATTCTTCCCTATGTGTATCATCTTGGTGCCGGTGTCGGCCTGCTGCCAGTTGTTGGTCAGGGCCACCGAATAGAATTCCGACCAGGAGTTGTCGCCCTTCAGGATGGTGCTCGGGTATTTCCATGTGATAGCGCTGCCGGTCTCCACCTGGGTCCATGACAGACGGCTGCCGTCGCCTTTGCAGATGCCCCTCTTGGTCACGAAGTTGAAGATGCCGCCGCGGCCCTGGGCATCGCCGGGATACCAGTTCTGCACGGTGGAGTACTTCACCTCGGCGTCCTTCTCCACCACTATCTCCACCACTGCGGCGTGCAGCTGGTTTTCGTCGCGCATGGGGGCGGTGCAGCCCTCGAGGTAGCTTACATACGAACCCTCGTCGGCCACTATCAGTGTGCGCTCGAACTGGCCTGTGCCGCGGGCGTTGATGCGGAAGTAGCTCGAAAGCTCCATGGGGCAGCGGACACCCTTCGGGATATAGCAGAACGATCCGTCGCTGAAGACTGCAGAGTTGAGGGCGGCGTAGAAATTGTCGCCGGAAGGCACCACGCTCGCCAGATACTTGCGCACCAGATCCGGATAGTCGCGGACGGCTTCGCTGAACGAGCAGAAGATAATGCCTTTCTCCGCCAGGGTCTTCTTGAAGGTGGTCTTGACAGACACCGAGTCGAACACAGCGTCCACGGCCACGCCGCTAAGCACATCCCTCTCGTGCAGGGGTATGCCCAGCTTGTCGAAGGTCTTGTAGAGCTCGGGGTCTATCTCGTCGCGGCTCTTCGGCTTGCGCGGAGCTGCGAAGTAGATTATGTCCTGGAAGTCTATGGGCGGGATGCGCAGATGGCCCCAGGTCGGCAGCTTCATCTTCTGCCATTTGCGGAAGGCCTCCAGGCGGAACTCGAGCAGCCATTCCGGCTCCTCCTTCAGGGCGGAGAGCTGGCGGATTATGCCCTCGTTGAGACCTTTCTCGAGCAGATGCTGCTCGATTTGCGTCTCGAAACCTTCGGCATATTCCTTACCGGTGAAGTCCTTAATTATCTGCTCATTTTTACCCATAGAGGGGCAAAGTTAATTGTTTTACATTATTTTTGTAAAAATTGATTCTTATGGCAGAGAAGGATAAAAAGCGCAC
>JAFZKU010000126.1 GCA_017551785.1 Bacteroidales bacterium
AGCCGAGCGTCAGAAGAATTCCGAGCAGTATGTCAACCAGGAGCTGAAGCGCATCCAGATGAAGGCCAATGTCGATGCCAAATACACCGCCCAGGACTGGGAAGGCTTCCAGGAGCTCGTCAAGGCCAGCGACATCCAGGACAAGGACGTCATCCTGCGCGTGCTCTCCATGTACAAGGATCCCGAGGAGCGTGAGCAGCAGATCAAGAACATCAGCTCCGCCTTCCGCGAGCTCGCCGACGGCATCCTGCCCCAGCTGCGCCGCGCCCGTCTCACCATCAACTACGAGACCGTAGGCCGCTCCGACGACCAGATCCTCGCACAGATCAAGGACGATGCCACCAAGCTCAGCATCGAGGAGCTCCTCTACGGTGCTGCCCTGAAGGACAACCTCAACGAGCAGGAGGATATCTATAAGCTCGCCGCCGAGGTCTATCCCAACGATGCCCGCGCCTATAACAACCTGGCCACCATCCAGTATGCCCGTGGCAACTACGATGCCGCCAAGCAGTATATCCAGAAGGCACAGAGCCTGTCGGCCAACCTGCCCGAGGCACAGGCCAACCTCGGCATGCTCGCCCTGCAGTCGGGCGACCTCGCCACTGCTGAGCGCTATATCGCCGCCGCCACCGGTGCCAACGGCCTCAACGAGGTACTCGGCAACCTCCACCTGGCCCAGGGCAACTACGCACAGGCCGAGCAGGATTTCTCAGAGATCTACTCCAACAGTGCCGCCCTCGCACAGATCCTCAACAAGAACTACGCCTCGGCCGCCGTCACGCTGAAGTACGTGAAGAACCCCGATGCCACCACCGAATACCTGAAGGCCATCCTCTACAACCGCATGGGTAACAAGGACGACTCGAAGGAAGCCCTCGCCAAGGCCGTCAAGGATGCATTCTATGCCAAGTATGCCGCCAACGACCTCGAGCTGAAGAAATAGTTTTTAGCGAATATCGATTATGTTTAGTGGAAAGTGGAAAGAGAAAAGTGGAAAGAGAAATGTCTGCAGCAGAGTATTCTCCTTCCTCTTTCCTCTTTCCACTTTCCTCATATCTTCCTTCTTAATCTCCTGCGGTCCCGACGGCAACCACTTCGCCATCTCCGGCAAGTTCAAGGGCTTCAGCCAGGGCGAGCTCTATATCTACGCCGCCGACGGCCCCTCGCAGAAACTCGACACCATTGCCATTGTCAATGGCGGATTCGAATACACCGCCACCCTCGACGGACCCCGCACCTACGTCATCGTCTTCCCCAACTACTCCGAGCTGCCCGTCATCGGTGAGCCCGGCGAGCAGGTCACCATCGAGGGCGATGCCTCCCACCTCAAGGAGACCGAGGTCAAGGGCACCAAGCAGAACGAGGCCCTGACGGCCTTCCGCCTGCAGACCAGTCAGATGACACCCCCCGAGGTGGCCCGTGAGGCCGAGACCTTCATCACCGACCATCCCCAGTCGCTGGCCAGCATCTTCCTGCTCAACCGCACCTTCATCCAGACCACGACGCCCGACTACGACAAGGCATCGCGTCTGGCCACCGTCATTGCCGAGGCTTCCCCCGACAACCACGCCATCGCCAAGGTGCAGAAGCAGCTCGAAGGACTGCGCACCTTCAAAGTCAAAGCCCAACTCCCCAAGTTCACCGCCACCGACATCGACGGCCGTACCGTCTCCAGTGCCGACCTCTATGCCAAGGTCAATGTCATCAGCACCTGGGCCTCGTGGAGCTACGACAGCCAGAATGCGCAGCGCCGCCTGAAGCGCCTCGAGCACGACCACGGCAGCCAGCTGCGCCTCGTCAGCATCTGCCTCGATGCCAGCAAGCAGGAGTGCCGCCGCGGCATGGACCGCGACTCCATCCGCTGGCATAACATCTGCGACGGCCGCATGTGGGAGTCGCCCATCCTCGACAAGCTGGGCCTCTATTTCGTGCCCGACAACATCATCACCGACAGCAACGGACGCATCCTCGCCCACTCCGTCACAACCAACGAGCTGGACAGGAAAATAGAAGAACTGCTGAAATAGAAACACAATAATAACCAATTAACTTTAAAAAACATGCTAGTAAAAACATTTACCGCAGCCGTTAATGGGCTTGAAGTTACGACAGTCACCGTCGAGGTCAGTATGACCCGAGGGGTACAGTTCCATTTGTCAGGACTGGCTGATACAGCCGTCAAGGAGAGTTATGACCGTATCCGTGCCGCTTTGGGTAACATCGGTTTCAAACCGCCAACGGCAGAAATCACCATCAACTTGTCGCCTGCCGATATCCGCAAGGAAGGTAGCGGCTATGATCTGCCTTTGGCAATCGGTATTTTGGCAGCTCATAATAAGGTTGACGACAATAAGCTATCACAATTTATGATGATAGGAGAATTGGGACTTGATGGAAAACTGAAACCCGTGGCTGGTGCACTGCCCGTGGCAATCCGAGCCAGGAAAGAACAATTCAAAGGACTTATTGTGCCTAAGGCCAATGCGCGCGAGGCGGCTGTTGTCAATCAACTTGACGTCTATGGTATGGAGAATCTGGCAGACGTCATCAGTTTCCTCAACGGTAACAACAGTTACGAGACAACCATCGTCGATACCCGTCGTGAATTCTACGAGCATCAGTATTCCTTCGACCTCGACTTTGCTGATGTAAAGGGTCAGGAGAGTGTGAAGCGTGCTTTGGAGGTAGCGGCAGCAGGCGGACACAATATGATTATGATAGGGCCGCCGGGTAGCGGAAAGTCGATGATGGCGAAGCGCCTGCCAAGCATCCTGCCTCCCCTGTCGTTGGCAGAAAGTCTGGAGACCACACAAATACACTCCGTCGCAGGAAAACTGCCCAGCGGTACGTCGCTCATCTCGCAACGCCCCTTCCGCAGTCCGCATCACACCGTGTCACAGGTGGCAATGACGGGTGGCGGTAACAGAGCGCTGCCTGGTGAAGTGAGTATGGCTCATCATGGAGTGCTCTTTCTCGATGAATTGCCCGAATTCAACAAGACCACCCTCGAAGTGCTCCGTCAGCCGCTCGAAGACCGCAAAATCACCATCAGTCGTGCGAAATACACAGTGGAATATCCGTGTTCGTTCATGTTCGTCGCCTCGATGAACCCGTGCCCATGCGGTTACTATGGGGATCCCACGCACCACTGCGTCTGCACCCCAGGACAGATCCAACGGTATATGAACAAGATATCAGGACCACTTCTCGACCGTATCGACATACACTGCGAGGTTTTGGTGGTACCCTTCAAGCAATTGTCGCAGATGGAGCCCGGCGAACCCAGTAGCGTGATCCGCGAACGGGTAATCAAGGCCCGTCTGATTCAGGAAGAGCGATTTAAGGACCATCCTGGCATTTTCTGTAATGCACAAATGTCAGAGCGGATGATTCATCTCTTTGCAGAACCCGACCAACCAAGTCTCGATATGCTCCGCATGGCGATGGAACGTCTTTCGCTCTCCGCCCGTGCCTATAGCCGCATCCTTAAAGTAGCCCGTACCATTGCAGACCTTGAAGGCTCGGAGAAAATCCAAAGCCAGCATATCGCCGAGGCTATCGGCTATCGTAATCTCGATCGCGGCGATTGGGCCGAACGAGGGGTTTGATAAAATAATCGCGAAACACGATGCATTTATCACAAATAATTTGTATCTTTGCATCCGTATGAACGAAGCAACCTATACACAGCTGCTGGAGGCGCACGGCATCAAGCCGACTGCGAACCGCATCGTGATTGCAAGGGCGCTGGCGCAATGCCTGCACCCGGCAACGCTGGCGGAGCTGGAGGCACGGATCAAGACCATCGACAAGTCGAACATCTTCCGCGCGCTGACACTCTTTAAGGAGCAACGGCTGGTGCACGTGATAGAAGGGGGCAGCGAGGGCGTGCGCTACGAGCTATGCCACAGCCACGACGACGACCACGATGCGGATATCCATCCGCACTTCTACTGCGAACAGTGCGGGCAGACCTACTGCCTCGACTATACGGAAATACCGGACATTGCGCTGCCCAAGGGCTTCGAGAAGAGAAGTGCCAACCTGATGATTAAGGGCGTGTGCGAGAGATGTAAGAAGTGAAAAGTGAGAAGTGAAAAGTGAAAAGTGAATAGTGATTAGTGAAGAATTAAAGGTAATTGCGATTGATGCGGATGACACGCTGAGGGACTGCCAGTCGCATTTCGAGGAAGTGGAGGAACACCTCTAT
>JAFZKU010000127.1 GCA_017551785.1 Bacteroidales bacterium
CATCTGGAGAAGCCGGAGGACATCATTCCGCCGGTTCCCGTCGTGTTCTGGGCCTTCCGCCTGATGATCGGCATCGGCATGCTGCTGGCGCTGATCCTGCTCGTCAACGGCCTGCTTGCCTGGAGGGACAGGCTGGAGAAACAGAAATGGCTCCTCTGGATCGCCTTGTTCTGCATTCCGCTCGTGTATATCTGCGGGCAGTGCGGCTGGATCGTCGCCGAGGTCGGCCGGCAGCCCTGGACCATCCAGGGCCTCCTGCCGGTGAACGTCGCGATCTCCAGCCTCAGCGCGGGCGCCGTGAAGACCACGTTCTTCCTCTTCCTCGCCATCTTCGCCCTGTTCCTCGTGATCGAAATCCGGATCATGCTGGGCGCCATCAAGAAAGGACCGCAAATCTCAGAGAATTAGGCTATGTCATACTTTTCCCTGCAAAATTATTGGTGGGTGCTGATCGCCCTGCTGGGCGGTCTGCTCGTGGCCCTGATGTTCGTCCAGGGCGCCAACGTCCTCCTCGGAAGCCGCAAGCTGGACAAGACCCAGAAGCGGATGATCCTGAACTCCACGGGACGTAAGTGGGAATTGACCTTCACCACCCTCGTTACCTTCGGCGGGGCGTTCTTCGCCTCCTTCCCGCTGTTCTACAGCACCAGCTTCGGCGGCGCCTATTGGGTATGGGTGTTGCTGCTGATAACCTTCGTGTTCCAAGCCGTGTCTTACGAATTCTGCCATAAAAAAGAGAATCTTCTGGGAGTAAAGGGCTTCCGCATCGCCCTTATGGTCAACGGCCTACTGGCGCCGCTGCTGGTAGGTGCGGCGGTCGGCACATTCTTCACCGGGTCGCCGTTCGCCATAGACAAACTGGCCATCGCAGATCCGGCCGCTCCAGTAATCAGCACGTGGGGCAGCGGCTGGCACGGCCTGGAGACTCTCGCACAACCCCACGCAATGCTGCTGGGCTGCGTGCTGATGTTCCTGACAGCAATACTGGGCGATTTGTACATCCTTAGCAATATAGAAGACGAATCCATACACACCCAGATGAGGCACTCAGTTAGGAGCTTGTCTGTCCCATTCCTGGTCGCATTCGTTGCCTGGGCTGTGATTCTGATGCTCGGCAAAGGCTATGCTGTAGACGAGGCCGGCGTGGTTTCCCTGGAGCCGTACAAATACCTGCACAACCTGCTGCAAATGCCGGCAGTGCTGGTAATGCTGCTGGTGGGCGTTGTACTGGTGCTTTTCGGCTTATGGAAGGGAGGTTTCACCAAGTCCCGCAAAGGGTTCTGGCTGGCCGCTCCCGGCACAGTGCTGGTAGTGATGGCGGTATTCTTCCTGGCAGGATTCAACCACACGGCATATTATCCTTCATACACCGACCTGCAAAGCTCGCTTACCATCGCCAACAGCTCATCCAGTTTCTTCACCCTCAAGGTGATGTTCTGGGTATCGATGCTGATACCGTTTGTGGTGGCCTATATAGCATACGCCTGGCACGCCATGGACCGTAAGAAGATTACATCAAGTGAAGTGGAGCAGACCCAGGACAAATACTGATTGATTATCAGTCATTGCCAAAGAAATGGGTATTGATGGCCTCCCTGAGTTCTTCCGGTGCCCCCCGGAGGATAGACCGTGTTTTGGCTTTGGGAAATTCGCTCAGCCTTAACAGGATGAGGCCGTCCAGACTGTCGGTAAAATCCGGATCTACATTGAGGCAGGCCAGCCGTGCAGAGCAGCTGAAATACTGCCTTACCAACACCGGCAGGTGGTATTTGCCGTCTGAGATGGTAGAGAAAAGCCTGTCGAATTTTACAATATCACCCTCCGGGACCACCTTGAGCAGGTCATCGGGATTCACAGCCATATAGTCCGGTACGAATGGGTGGGTGGGTTCCACCAGAGACGCAGCATCGGCAAGGGGGAAATCCCTCTCAAGGAATCGGGTCGCAAGACTTTTGAAGAATACCGGATAGTCGTTGCTGATGCTTACCGGGCCCAGGAAATACTCGGCAGAGGGGATATGCAGGGTAGCTGCGGCTATGCCTGCCAGCAGAAGCCTCAGCGGGTGAATCTCGCGCTGATATTTGCGGGCTACAAACGACCGCCCCAGTTCTATGCATTTGCGGAGTACCGGCTCGGCAGCCGCCTTGTATCGGTACAGGCTTGCCGAATAAATGCCCTCTACACCGTATTTATCTATTATGGCACCGCAGTCGCCAAGGCGGTAGGCACCCGCTATCTCGCCGGCAGGGACATTCCAAAGTATCAGCTGGTAATAGTAGTCGTCGTACTTGTCGGTATCAAACGGTTTGCCGGTGCCTTCTCCCACCGCCCTGAAAGTCTCCTCGCGGAGGCGGTACAAATCGCGCATTACATTGGGAGCATCCACCGTATGCAGCAGATAGAGCCTGTAATTGCCATCCTCCATCAGCAATTTGTCGCTTGACAAGGAGTCTATTTCACCTCTCACGACTGCAGGGTCGACCTTCTCCGCAACGGGAGATGGCCATTCGTGGCTGACACGGCTGTCTGCGGAAAGGCACTGCGACTGGAGGGCATAACTGCGGCTGCGCAGGTAACGGCCCAGAGGGCCGATATCCATCCCTTCGACATCTTCTGGCAGGATGGGCTGACCGATACGGACTTTGACAGTATAGCCCTGCTTATTGAGCGTTTCGCGGGTCAGCATCACAGTCCTGAGGCG
>JAFZKU010000128.1 GCA_017551785.1 Bacteroidales bacterium
TCGTCGGCAGCCACGATGATGATGGCGATGTCGGTAATCTTCGCACCGCGGGCACGCATGGCGGTGAAGGCCTCGTGACCGGGAGTATCGAGGAATGTGATGTGACGTCCGTCAGGAAGCTTCACGTTATATGCACCGATGTGCTGGGTGATACCACCCGCCTCACCGGCGATTACGTTGGTCTTGCGGATATAGTCCAGCAAAGATGTCTTACCATGGTCGACGTGACCCATCACGGTGATGATAGGCGGACGCTCGACAAGCTGCTCGGGCTTGTCTTCTTCCTGTGAGATGCTGCCCTGGGTGTCGGCATCGACAAACTCGATCTTGTATCCGAACTCCTCGGCTACGAGCACGAGGGCCTCGGCGTCGAGACGCTGGTTGATGGACACCATAAGTCCAAGGTTCATGCAGGCTTCGATAACCTTGGTCACCGGAGTGTTGTTCATGAGGATTGCCAGGTCATTGACAGTCACGAACTCGGTAACCTTCAGGATATTGCTTTCAGCCATCTCCATACGGTGCTCTTCTTCCATCTTCTGCTCGAACATGTCGCGCTTCTCACGACGGTGTTTTGCACCTTTGGTCTTGCCCTTGCCCTCGGTCATGCGGGCGTAGGTCTCTTTGATCTGTTTCTGTATCTCTTCCTCGTCGAGCTCGGCTTTCACGAACTTGAAGGAATCCTTGCCGCGGCCACGGCCGACGTTTGCACCGCGACGGCCACCCTGGTTGCCTCCACCGTTGCCACCCTGATTGTTGACATCAACCTTGTTGGCGCCGTTCTTGTGGATGCGCTCTCTCTTGCCTTTGTTGTTGCGGCCTTTGTCCTTACCCTGCTGTTCGTGCTGCTGGGGTTCCTTGTCCTGCTTCTGAGAAGGTTTCTTCTCGAACTTGCTCAGGTCGATAGTTCCGCTGATCTTGGGACCCTGGAGCTTCTCGACCTTGGTCTCGATGTATTCGGGAGCTGCAGGCTTGGGGGCCTCTGCGGGCTTGGGAGCCTCTACAGGTGCTGCAGGCTGAAGCTTCTCTTCGGGTTTCTCTTCTGCCTTCTCGGGCGCTTTAGCAGCTGCCGGCTTTTCGAGATCGATCTTACCTATCACCTTGATGTCAGGACGGTCAGAAGGGACGTTCACGGGAGTTTCGCTCACTTCCACCTTGGCGACAGGCTCGCTTTTCTTGACTTTCGGCTTCTCTGCAAGCACATTGGTCTTGATTATGATTTCCTTCTCGGGCTCGACGTCATCGGCATTATCACGGCTGTGTTCCACCTTGTCGGTGATTTCCTTGACAGTGATGGCTACCTTGCGTGACTGCTCCTTGATGAGCTGCTCTTTGCTGAACTCTTTCTCAACAAGAGCAAAAGCCTCGGCACTGATCTTGGCGCCGGGGTTCGCATCAACTTCGACCCCTTTCTTCTTCAGGAATTCAACAAGGGTACCCAGACCGATGTTGAAGTCCTTCATTATCTTACTGATTCTAATCGTTCCTTCTGACATATATCGATTTTCTCCCGTATTGTTTGTTTTAATTAGTCTTCAAATTCTGCCCTCAGAATCTTCTGCACGTCTTCTACAGTCTCCTCTTCAAGGTCGCTGCGGCGTGCGATTTCGTCTACAGGCAGAGCAAGTACGCTCTTGGCGGTGTCCAGACCGATGCTCTTGAGCTGGTCTATGATCCACTGCTCGATCTCGTCGCTGAACTCTTCGAGCATTACATCTTCCTCGTCAACCTGCTCGTTCTCGTCAACCTCGCGGTAAGCCTCGATGTCGTAGTCTGCCAGCATGCCGGCCAGCTTGATGTTGCTGCCGCCCTTGCCGATTGCGAGAGAGACCTCAGAGGGTTTGAGATAAACGTTCACGCTCTTGTTGGCCTCGTTGAACTCCATAGAAGAGATCTTGGCGGGACTGAGGGCGCGCTGGATAAGCAGCTGCTTGTTGGATGTCCAGTTGATTATGTCGATGTTCTCGTTGCGCAGCTCGCGGACGATGCCGTGGATACGTGAACCCTTGACACCTACGCAGGCTCCTACAGGGTCGATGCGCTCGTCGTATGACTCGACGGCAACCTTTGCCCTTTCACCCGGGATGCGGACAACCTTCTTGATGGTGATCAGTCCGTCGAATATCTCAGGCACTTCCTGCTCGAACAGCCTTTCAAGGAAGATGGGGGCAGTACGTGACAGAGTGATAACCGGAGTGTTGTTGCGCATCTCCACGCTGATGATGACGGCCTTCACGGTCTCGCCCTTGCGGAAATGGTCGGTAGGGATCTGCTCTGTCTTGGGGAGAACCAGCTCGTTGCCGTTCTCGTCCATCACGAGCACTTCTTTCTTCCATGACTGATATACTTCGCCGACGATTACTTCGCCCACGCGGTCACGGTAATTGTTGTAGAGATTGGCCTTCTCTATGTCCATGATGCGGCCGGACAGATTCTGGCGCAGGTTGAGGATGCCGCGGCGGCCGAAGCTTGACAGCTCCACCTTCTCGGTGTAGTCCTCACCCACCTCATAAGAATCGTCGATAGCCCTCACTTCCTCGAGAGAAATCTCGGTTGCAGGGTTTTCCACAGTCTCCACTACCTGACGGGTCCTCCAGATCTCGAAGTCACCCTTGTCGATGTTGATGATGATGTCGAAATTGGCATCTTCTCCGTACATCTTCTCCAGCTGGGTGCGGAAGACATCCTCCAACACGCTCATCATGGTGGGGCGGTCGATGCTCTTGAGTTCTTTAAATTCAGCAAATGTGCTGATAAGGTTCAAACCTTCCATGTCTTACTATTATCTATTTTTAAAACTTTATTACTGCTTTGGCAGACTTGATGTCTGAATACTTCAAGGTCTGGCGGACAGTCTGGCGCACTTTCTTTTTCTTGCCTTCTTCCTGTACGAGCTTCTCGTAAGAGATCTCGAACTCGTCGTCGCCGGCGCTCTCAAGGAGAGCTTTCTGGCGGTGTCCGTCGGGGAAAGTAACCTCGATCTGACTGCCAACCACCTTGCGGTACTGCCTCGGAAGCTTGAAAGGAGCCGTCAGTCCGGCCGACCCTACTGTCAGCGAGAAATCCTCCACGTCGCGGTCGAGCCTTTCCTCTATGTAACGGCTCATCTCCACGCAGTCGTCAAGGGTAACGTCGCGGTCGTCAGATTCAATAGTGATGTCGATGTCGTTGTCTGCCGAAATCTTTATGCCGACGACGAAGAGGTCTTTCCCTTCTACATAGCCGGCAGCGGCCTTTTCAAGTTCTTCTTTCTGTTTCATATAACAAAAAGAGAGGACTTTGCGGTCCCCTCAAATCGAGCGCAAATATAGATATTCTAGGCTATATATCAAATTTTTATTACTGTTTATTCAGTAAAAAGGGTTTTCTTTGCATAATATTTGAGAGCAACTGACTGCCATTTTAGAAATCATGGAGATTACAGTACGGGAAATTGCACAGAGACTTAACGGCGAGATAGTCGGCGATCCGGATATCAGGATTACCGCACCTGCACGCATAGAGTACGGCAAGCCCGGCAATATCTGCTTCTTTGCGAACCCCAAATATGAGCACTACGTTTACACCACGAAGGCTTCCGCCATACTGGTGAACCGGTCTTTCGTGCCCGCTCAGGAAGTTCCCGCCGCCATGATCAAGGTGGACGACGCATACCAGGCTGTCGCCACCCTTCTGGAATGGTTCCA
>JAFZKU010000129.1 GCA_017551785.1 Bacteroidales bacterium
CCCTGCATGTCCGGGAAATGCGTGAGGAGGTAGTTCACACTCTCGGTGTCGATTTCCACCAACTTCAGGTCGATGTCTTTCCGCTCCAGCAGATACTGGGTGAGGACGCCCATGCCGGGACCCACTTCCAATACGGGAAGGCCGCCGTGAAGGGCGTCTACGATCTTGCGGGCGACCTTCTGGTCGGTGAGAAAATGCTGCCCGAGGGCCTTTTTTGCGCGGACTTCCAACATGAGCGCAATACGATGAACAAGTGGAGATGGGCGGACTCGAACCGCCGTCCAAACAACGCACCCAAAAGCTTTCTACACGCTTATTCTTCCTTTGAATGTCGGATGCAGGCTGCCGGAAGACGGGCCACATGCACCTTATCCTTTAAAACTTGGCGCAGCTTAAAGGAGTCGCTGCGGGCATCCGCCTTGAATGATACCCCTTGATCCCGGCATAGACGGCTTAAAGCGGGAGGGATACTCGTGGGCGCCGCACCTGGGCGGCCCCATTAAGCTAATCCGCTTGGCAGATTAGGCAGCGAGTGCATAGTTGCTGTTGCCAGCTAATTGTTCGGAGTGAGTTTTTACGGGCATAACCCCATGGCCCGGCGTGCTTACCTTCCGGCATCGATGCTGTCTAAACCAAAACATCCCCGTGTAGTAAGGCTGCAAAGTTACTAAAAACATCGAAATAATTATTATATTTGTAAGTTAAACGAATAATAGCTCTAAAACCGGATATGAACAAAAGAAGAATCCTGACTGTGGCGGCCTGCCTCTTCATTGCGGGCTTCGCCGCTTTTGCTCAAAGCACCATGACTGACCAGCAGGTGCTGGACTATGTGAAAACCGGCGTCAAGGAAGGCAAATCCCAGGACGAGATGATTGCCGACCTCGCCCTCAAGGGGGTCGACAGGGCTCAGGCCGAAAGGGTCCGCGCCCTTTACGAGAGCCAGAACCAGGCCGAGACCCAGACCCAGGAGGTCTCCCGTGCCCACACGCTCACGGAAACCCAGTCAGCTCCGGCAGACGTCACTGCCGATGAATCCAACGAGATTTACGGCCGGAACATCTTCCGCAACCGCAATCTGAGTTTTACCCCAAGCGAGAATCTGCCCACGCCCCGCAACTACCGTCTTGGCCCCGGTGACGAAGTCATTATAGACATCTTCGGCGCCAACCAGAGCACTTTGCGCAGCATCATTTCGCCCGAAGGCAGCATCAATGTAGACGTCCTCGGCCCCATCTACCTGAACGGCATGACTATAGACGAGGCCAACGCCTATCTCAAAAGAAAGCTCGCGGGTATCTACGCTGGTCTCAACCGGAGCAATGCCGGCACCAATATCAGGCTCAGCCTCGGACAGATCCGTACCATCCAGGTGAATATCCTCGACAACGTGGACAGCCCAGGTTCATATCGCCTGTCATCGCTTTCCACCGTGTTCCATGCCCTTTACATGGCCGGCGGCCCAAGCGGAGTCGGTACCCTCAGGAATATCAAAGTCTCGCGCGGAGGCAAGATTGCCGGCACCGTGGACGTCTATGACTATCTGATCAACGGCAGTTCCGCAAGCGACATGCGCCTCGAAGAAGGCGACGTCATCCTTCTTCCCGCCTACGAAATGATGGTCAAGGCCACTGGCCTTGTAAAACGCCCCATGCGATATGAAATGAAGGCAGGAGAAACCCTTGCAGACCTTCTTAAGTATGCAGGCGGCTTCGACACCGGCGCCTATACCGAAAGCGTCACCGTAACCCGCCAGAACAGCAGCAGCTACTATGTCCGCACCGTTCCCAAGGACCAGTTCGCGACTTTCCTTCTGGAAGACGGCGATGAAGTCAACGTGAGCAAGCTCAACGGCTTCTTCGACAACAAGATCAGCATTACCGGCGCAGTATACCAGCCCGGCCCGTATGAGCTTTCCTCCAGGGTCCACACCGTGAAGCAGCTGGTGGAACAGGCCGGCGGCCTGCTTCCGGAGGCGTTCACCGGCAGGGTGGTGATTCACCGCGAACATGAAGACCGTACCCTCGAGATCATCTCCCTCAATCTCGGCGAAATCCTCGCAGGCAACGCACCAGATTTCGAGCTGCAGAAGAATGACGAACTCCAGATTGTGAGCATACCCGACCTTCAAGAAACCCGCACTATGACCATCAGCGGCCTCGTTGTCAACCCCGGTGCGTATCCGTTCGCCGAGAACACCACCGTTGAAGACCTCATAATCATCGCCGGCGGCCTCCTTGACGGCGCCTCCACCACGAGGGTTGACGTTTCGAGAGCCGTGAAGGACTCCAAAGGCCAGGTTGTGCCCAACAAGACAGCAACTGTCTACAGCTTCGCAATCAAGGACGGTCTGGTGGACGACGGCGTGAAGGGCTTCATACTTGAGCCTTACGACGAAGTGATAGTTCATAAGAGCCCGGCATATAACATTCAACGGCACTTCTCTGTGAGCGGAGAAGTCAATTTCCCGGGCACTTTCACAATGTCCAACCATCAGGAGCGCATCAGCGACCTCATAAGCATTGCGGGTGGCGTCACCGACTTTGCTCACCTTGAAGGAGCCCGTCTCTTCCGCAGGTATTCACCAGAAGAGATACTCCGGGCCCAGAATGAAAAGCAGATTCTCCTGGCCCAGGGTGACAGCACCAGCGTCGATTTGGTATCGGTTCCTGAGTCCTATTCCGTTACCATCAACCTGAGGGAAGCCCTTGCCCATCCGGGCGGGAAAGACGATATCGTGCTGTTCGAAGGCGACAACATCACCATTCCGCAGATAAATGAGATTGTGAAGGTTTCCGGCGCAGTGATGATGCCAGCTGCTTTCGCCTACAATCCAAACTATACTGCTGGCAAGTACATCCGCATGAGCGGCGGACTGGCCGACAAGGCAAAGCTCGGACATGCCTATGTAGTTAATACAGACGGTTCCGCAAGGCCCTATTCTTCCGGGATGAAGCTCAAAGCCGGCGACGAGATAGTGGTTCCCAAGAAGGAGCCCAAGGAGCACAACGCCGCGGCTTGGTCCAATGTGGCCACTATTACCTCTATGATCGCTTCTCTCACTACCGCTCTTACCTACGTATTCCTAATCATCAGATACCAGAAATAATATGGACGAACAGAGACAATACGCAGAGCCCGCACTCGAAGAAGAGGGTTTCGAAATCGACTGGGCCGGCATTCTCGCCAAACTTCTCAAGAGGTGGAAGTTCATTATTCTCGTGTCTTTCCTCTTCGGTTGCCTTGGCATAGCCGCCGCCCTACTGGCAAAGCGATACTATCAGGTTTCGGTTACCCTTGCCCCAGAGCTCCAGAGGAGGGGATCCAGTATCAACAATATTACCAGCATGCTCGGCCTTGGGAACATCAGCCTCGATAACAATTCCGACGCCATGTCAATCACCCTGTTCCCGGAGATATGCCAGAGCACCCCGTTCATCACGAGCCTCTTCGACGTCAAACTCGATCCTTACTTTTCTCCGAAAGCAAAGCTGGCCGGCGCTCCTGCACCTGTACCCGTCACGGTCTTCGACCACATGATGGAATATGATAAGCCCGGCAAGAGGATCAGCGATAAGCTCCTTAAAAAGCAAGAGGATTACCGCAAGGTGTTCAACGACGCTATTATAGACGTTTCGGCCCTCACTCCCAACCAGATGAAAGTGGCCAAGGCTCTGAAACAGAGCATCGGGGCCGATGTCGACAAAAAGTCTGGCGTCACCACTATCAGCGTAGTGATGGATGACCGCCAGATGGCCGCCCAGCTGGCAGACACCGTTACCGCGAGGCTGCAGGAGTATGTCACCGCTTACAGGACAAAGAAGGCCATTGACGACTACAATTACTACGAGCACCTCAGAGAGGAGGCGCATATGAATCTTGTGAAGGCTCAGCAGGCTTATGCCGCGCGGGTCGACTACGATCGCAGCGTCATCCTCCAGAGCGTCAACAGCGAGAAGGAGCGTCTTCAGCAGGAGGCGAGTCTCGCCAACCAGCTCTATTCCCAGATGTCGCAGCAGGCCGAGATGGCAAAGGCCAAGATTCAGGAGGATCGCCCGATGTATGCTGTAATTCAGCCGGCCACGATGCCCTACAAGGCTACGAAGAGCCGCGCCAAGACGGTTATTATTTGGGGATTCGTAGGTGTGCTGCTTTCTTGCCTCTGGGTGGCTTTCGGAGAAGATTTCTTCAAGAAGGCAGGGAAAGGGGTGAAGGAGAAGATGGAGGAAGAGTAGGGGGCCATGTCTTTCCGGGATTTGCCTGCTTCGCAGTCACATCCCAGCCCCGCTCGCCGCGGGGCCCGAACAAGCAAAACGAAAAAAACGGCTGAAAGTGAACTTTCGCCGTTTTTTTGTTTTGCTTGCGGAAAGACTGGGATTCGAACCCAGGAACCGCTTTGGGCGGTCACACGCTTTCCAGACGTGCCTCTTCAGCCACTCGAGCATCTTTCCTGATTGGACTGCAAATATAATGATTTTTTCAGAATTCCAACTATCTTTGTAAAGATGAAAGGAACTCTCACGCTGTTTTTGTTCGCTTCGCTCTGCCTCTCTTCGTATGCGCAGACAATTGCCGGCGCC
>JAFZKU010000130.1 GCA_017551785.1 Bacteroidales bacterium
CAAGCTGACGCGCAGCCTGGATGAAATAGCGGCTGTCAGTCCACAAAGCCGCCTTTTCAGTCGTAACGACAAGAGTTCCTGCAGAGCCGTCGAAACCGCTCAGCCACTCGCGGACCCTGAAACAGTCAGGCACGTACTCCCCGAAATGGCAGTCGTTCGAGGGCACGATAACTGCGTCGGCACCTTTGTCCGCAAGCATCTTGCGGACAGCATCCATGGCCAGTCTGCGGTCCATCTTACTCCTCTCTGTGAAGAGCCCTGTGCTCGATGTCCTTGTAGTAATTGACAGTGCCGACCTTCAGTTCAACTGTAGCGGCATCGTCGCAAACGATGATACCTCTCTGGTGCATCTGCAGTACAGAGATTGTCCACATGTGGTTTACAGCGCCTTCAACAGCGTGATAAAGAGCGCGAGCCTTGTTGTGGCCGTTGGCAAGGATGAGGACTTCGTAAGCATCCATTACAGTGCCGACGCCGACAGTAAGAGCAGTCTTAGGAACCTTCACGATGTCATGGTCGAAGAAACGAGAGTTGGCGATGATAGTATCTGTGGTCAGATATTTCAGCCTGGTACGTGAAGTAAGAGAAGATCCGGGCTCGTTGAAAGCGATGTGACCGTCGGGACCGATACCGCCCATGAACAGCCTGATGCCGCCGTAAGACTTGATCTTCTCCTCATAACGCTCGCACTCGGCAACGAGATCCTCGGCGTTACCGTTAAGGATATTGATATTCTCTTTCTTCACATTCACATGATTGAAGAAATTGTTGTACATGAATGAATGGTAGCTCTCGGGATGATCCTCGGGAAGGCCCACATATTCGTCCATGTTGAAAGTGACTACATTCTCAAAACTTACTTTACCTGTCTCATACAGGTGGATCAGTTCTTTGTAAGTACCGATGGGAGTCGAACCGGTAGGGAGGCCAAGTACGAAGGGTTTCTTGGCAGTAGGCTGGAACTCATTGATGCGCTTTACGATGTACTCTGCTGCCCACTGGGACATTTTTCCATAGGATTCTTCAATAATAAGTCTCATAATGTTGGTTTAATTAGGTTTTATGTTATTTCATCAAGTTGTCAATGTGAAAGAAGCACCCTTGCGTTGGCAAGAGCCTCCTCGGTAAGTTCACGCCCGCTCAGCATCCGTGCGATCTCGCGGGCCCTCTCCTCCCCTTCTATAATCTTGATCTTCGACGACGCCACGCGGTCGTCGCCGATTTCCTTGTACACGAGAAAATGCGCATCACCCTTGCTGGCCACCTGAGGCAGGTGGGTGATGGCAATAACCTGCATGCTGTCGCCCATCTCCACTATCATCTGTCCCATCCTGTCAGCCACGCTGCCCGACACTCCCACGTCTATCTCGTCGAAAATCATTGTGGGCAGTTGCATATGTTTCGCCATGAGAGCCTTTACGCACAGCATGATGCGGGACATTTCGCCGCCGGACGCAACTTTCGACAGCTCCTTTGGCCTGTCGTCTCCGGCAGCAGAAAAGAAAAACCTGACGGCATCCTCGCCGGCAGGTCCTCTCTCAGGCAAAGCCTCGATCTTGGTAGTGAAAGTCGCAAAGGGCATCTCCAGCTCTCTGACTGCACTTTGCAGAGTCTGCGACAACTTGGGAGCGGCAGCAGCCCTGACCTCATGCAGCTTAGCCGAAAGGGCGGCACACTGCTTGTCGGCCTGCGCCAGCTGCCTGGTAACAGCCTCAAGACGTTCGCCAAGGTCGTCACCTTCCTGAAGACTGGAGCGAAGGCTGTCTCTCAGCGCCAGCAGATCAGCCTCGCTGTCGACATCGTGCTTGCGCATCAGGTCGTAGATAAGGGCAATCCTGTTTTCCACAACCTCCAGCCTTGAATTGTCGACAGAAATCCTCTCCTGCTCGGCATCAATGTCATTCAATATATCTTTCAGTTCGATGCGGGACGACTCCAGACGCTGGAGCAGCGGCTCCAGACGGTCGATGACCTTCGCAGCCTTGGCCAGACTGGACGAAGCTTCCTTCAGCGCGGAAACCACATCGGACTGCTCGTTGTCCAGGGCTCGCATGGCAGTCTGCAGAGAAAGCTTCAGATCCTCCGCATTCGCCAGCTCGAGCTGCTCCTGCTCCAGACTCTCCAGCTCGCCGCTCACGAGAGCAGCCTTGCTGAGCTGGTCAAACTGGAACTGCAGATAATCGCGGTTCTTTCGCTCCATAGCGACCCTTTGCGCCAGATCGGAGCGATCCTTCTCGAGCGAGCGGAACTGCCTGTATGCAGCCTCATATTCGCCAAGGAGGGCAGAATCACCTGCGTAAGCATCAAGCACCTTCCGTTGGAAGGCACCGTCGCCAAGCAAAGTCTGGCTGTTCTGGGAATGGATGTCGACCAGCGAAGAAGTGAGAGCCTTCAGTTCGTCAAGAGTCACCGGCATGTCGTCGATGAAAGCTCTCGAACGGCCCTGAGGAGACACCACGCGGCGCACTATCCTCTCCTGACCTTCGTCGTCGATAAACTGGGCTTCTACCACACAATTGCGGCTGCGGTCGTTTATGACGTCGGCATCTGCCCTTGCTCCGAGCAGAAGCGACAGGGCGCCCAGCAAAATTGATTTGCCGGCACCGGTCTGACCCGTTATAATAACGAGATGCTTTGGAAATGAGATATCCAAAGCATCTATCAATGCGTAATTGTTTATGGTCAGCCGCGCCAGCATCTGCAAGGAACGTTACTGCTGAGACTCAGCCTTGCGATAGAAGACCTTGCCCTCCTGGAACTCCTTGATTGCTGTCAGAGCGGGCTTCGGAAGCCTTTCGTAATAACGAGAGATTTCAATCTGCTCCCTGTTCTCGAAAGTCTCCTCCAGAGTATCGGCATAATTCGAGAACTCTTCGAGTTTCTTGCTGAGTTCCTGCTTGAGGTCAGCGGCAATCTGGTTGGCTCTCTTTGCGATGATGACCGTAGATTCGTAAATGTTGCCTGTAGGGGCAGCGATGTCGGCCAATTCCCTGGTTATAGTGTTGTTCACAACAGCCTGTTTCTTAACTTCCATTTCAATCTATTCTTTTTACTATTCTGTTAACTCTTGCATATATGTTGTCAAGCTCGCGACGGTGCTTGCTCTCCGGGTATTCACTCACGAAGTTGTAGTAGTCGTCGACGAATGACAGGTATCTTTCATGTTTCTTGGAGGCGACGCTGTTCTCGGCATATTTGTATGCAGACATCGCCACGTAATAGAGGATATCCTCCCTGTATCTGTTCTCCGCATCCTCCTTCAGCACATTCTTAAGCGCATAGTGGGCAGCCATGTAATCCTCCATGTGGTAGTAGAGGTGAGCGGCCTCGAAAGCTTTCTTGTCCAGCCTTTCCTCAAGATCGTCCTTCATAAGGGTACATTCCACAATGTATTTGCTGTCCGGATAGAGGGTCATGTAGCGGTTGAGCTCGTTCAGAGCTTTGTGGGTAGGAGTCTGGTCAAGCTCGTAGCGGTATGTGCTCCTGTAGAGGCAGTCGATGTAATAGAAGCGGGCGTCTTCGGTGAAAGGGCTGAGAGGGAACACAGTGATGAACTGATTGAAATTGCTCTCGGCAGTTATGAAGTCTTTGAAGCGATAGTTGCTCATAGCCCAGTAGAACTGGACTGTATCATCCTGCGCGGTGCCCCTGGTAGCAATAGACAGAGATTCGAACAACTCGGCGGACTTTGAATATTTGCCGGCCTCATAATACTCGAAAGCCTTGGCGTATTTTGAAGGTATGTCATTGCCCTTGAGCAGCTTGTCATACTCCGTAGCACATGAGGCCATCATGACCAGCATGCAGACAGAAATTATGATTGTTCTTGCTTTCATCTGTTTCGTTTTAAAGGCACCCTCATGGCAAATAACAAGCCATCCCCGCTATCTTTTCAAAAATTTCTCCAAATCCATGGCAGCCTTGCACCCGCTGCCGGCTGCAACCACAGCCTGACGGTATCTGCTGTCCATCACATCTCCAGCCGCAAACACACCTTCCACATTTGTAGCGGTGGTGCCGGGCGCTGTAATTATATAACCCTGCTCATCGGTTGCCACCCACTCCTTGAAAATGTCGGAATTGGGATGATGTCCGATGGCAAGGAAGAAACCGTCTACAGGCACGTCGAACACCTCGCCACTCTTCCGCACCAGCCGCACTCCGTTCACGCCGGATGCATCGCCGAGCACTTCCTTCGTCTGGCATTCCCAGAGGATCTCGATACTCTCCGTAGACAGCACTTTCTCCTGCATGGCCTTCGTAGCCCTGAGCTCGTTGCGGCGCACGATCATATAAACCTTGCTGCATAGCGACGCCAGATATGAAGCCTCTTCGCAGGCAGTATCTCCGCCGCCGACCACTGCCACGACTTTCTTGCGATAGAAGAAACCGTCGCAGGTGGCGCATGCCGAAACACCCATGCCGCGGAACTTCTTCTCGCTGTCCAGGCCGAGATACTTGGCAGAAGCGCCAGTAGCAATAATCACAGCGTCAGCCTCGAAGGCAGGCTTGCCGTCCATCTCGATGTCGAAAGGCCTGTGCGAGAAATCGACCCTGGTGACAATGCCTGTGCGGATGTCGGCGCCGAAGCGCTGAGCCTGACGGCGGATGTCCTCCATCATCTCGTTGGCATCGACTCCGTCGGGGTAACCGGGGAAGTTTTCAACCTCGGTGGTAGTGGTCAACTGGCCGCCGGGCTGGATGCCCTCTATGACTACCGGAGACAGGCCTGCCCTTGCAGCGTAGATAGCTGCTGTGTAGCCTGCCGGGCCGCTGCCTATGATGAGACATCTGACTTGTTCCATGGATACTCCTGTTATAGCCTGCAAATGTATGAATTTTTGCGGATTAAATAAGAAAACGCACAAAAAAAAGAGACCTTTCGCAAGGTCTCTTCTTTCTTGAGCATAAAGCTGACTGTTACTGACCGTTGGCGATCTTGTAGGCTTCGGTAGTCGTGTAGTACTTTGTGATCATGTCAGGCTGCTCCCAGTCAGGAAGTTTGCCTTCGTCAAAATACTTCAGGAAGTTCTCGGTAACCTGACCGAAATGAGCCTCGTGACCGTTGCGGTATGAGTCAGGAACGAACACATGCCATGCACCGTCAGCGATCTTTTCCAGCTTGATGCCGGGATAGCTCTTCTCCAGCTTGTCGAAGCTGGCCTTGAGCGCGTCCTCATATCCTGCAGCGGGATTGACTGCATCGATGTAAAGCTCGGGTTTCCAATTCTGCTCTGCACCCTGACGGATGGTGATGTTGGCCTTTGTGCCGCGCATCTCGCAGTAGTGGGTGTCTCCGCCGCCTTCAGGAGCCTGATAGTTCCAGAGAGCAGTGACAGATGCGTTCAAGCCTTTCAGCTGATAGTTGATCTCACCGTTCTGATATACCTGAAGGACGCCGTCCTTGACATCTTTCATCAGGAACTCAGGAAAAGCGTCGAGACCAGTCGAAGCCTTGAACTGCGCAAGAGTCAACGGAGTAGTCCAGTGCCTTGCAGAAGTTATCTTCACATCTGAAGGGCTCAGGATCTGGCCCGGGAAGCACTGCCATTGTACGAGGTCGACAAGGTGAGTGGTTACATCGACGATAGCCTCGCCTTGCTGCTCAACATCGTAGAACCATGCGGGACGGATGTTCGGCTTGCCTGAAACTTCTTTGTAGAAGTGATGCACGCTCTCCATGGTGATGCCCGGATTCTCGGGAGTACCCTTCTCCTGCTGGCCGTAAATCTCGGGGATCAGGGAAAGTTCACGCTGGAGGATGGTGGTGATCTCATGACGTTCGGTCATGATGTCATACAGCAGCACATTCTTCTCATTGGCAATCTTGAAGCATTCCTTCAACACTTCGAAGTTCTCGGGGTTGATGGCCATCGGCTTGTCGGCGAGGACATTGATGCCGGCCGCGAGAGTCTTCTTGATGTATTCCGTCTTCTTGAGGTTGTTACCTGCAGTAACCATTACGTTGGCTTTGCCGTCAGATATCATCTTCTCGAGGAAGTCGGGGCCTGTATAGATTATCTCATTCCAGCTTGTGGGATTCTCGGCACGGGTGTTATAGGCCTCGATCTTTGCAAGGTGCTCCTGCAAATCCTCGCCGGGATTGGAATAAACATATACATCCTTGCTTACCTGCGGGTAGGATGTCTTCTGGACGAGAGCTGCATGGAAATGACCCGGGTCAAGGGTGGCGATTACCACCTGCTTGGGCCCCTTGTCTTTCTGCGTGCATGCGCAAACCATAAGCAATGCTGCGAGGGATGCTGATATCAGGATAGATTTTTTCATATTCGAAACTATTTCTTAGAAACTTTTACAATGGGCGGTTCTCCGAAATCCCTCCAGATCTTCTCGGCCTTGGCGGGAGTCATCATACCGTCATAAGCGTAGAATCTGTATTTGAGAGTGTAGGTGTGCTTTGCCTTGAGCTTCCAGTCTTTGTTCTTCGTAGGCACGAAGTTCATATAGACGTCGCCGCGGCCCATATTCTGCTGCTCATTCCAGATACGGATAGGCTCGGGATAGTTATAGTCGTCGGGATGGCACATATAAAGCAGACCAGCAACGTTGTTGCCGACACCAGTGCCGCCGTTGGCATACATCCAGCGGCCGGTGGTATTGTCGATCTGCTGACGGGTCTTGCCCTCGGAGCTCATCATCTCGACATTCTCTTTTGTCCATACAGCGTTGGCACGGAAACCGAGGCCGGCGTAGCGGTACTCCTTGAGAGTGACAGGCTTGCTGCCGGGAGTAAGTTCAGACTCGAAATCCCAGAGATAGCCGTCGCCAACATTGTAAACCTTGACTTTCCATACTTCACGCATAGCTGTCCTCTCACCAGCATCTGTGAAAACGATGTGGTTCAGAGAAGCGTTGAAGCCTGAGAACACATCACCTTCATACAAAGCCTCTACAGCCTCGGGACGGACTGTGCCCTGACGCTCTATGAGGTTCCAGCAGTCGTATACCTGGCCTTCGTACATGAGTTTGGTCCAGGGGTTCCAGATGCCGTAGTGGTGGCGGTGGTCAGCAGGCTGGATGTTAGTCAGCACGAAGCCTGAAGGAGTGTATGCAGGGTGGATGTAACCGCCACGGTTGAAGATAGGGTCGACGCCTGCAGGAGACTGGTTGATGGCGAAGTTGTACTTCAGCACATCCTTGCCGTTCTTCTTGAGCACGACAGCCTTGGTATCCATCTCGGCAGTCATCTTCTTGTCGGCCTTCTTGGCCCTTACCCTCTTGGCAACATAAGTGCGGACCTGGCCGGGAGCGGTATTGCCGGACAATACGAAGAACAACTCAGCATTCTTGCCGTCCAGCAGGACCTGGCACGGAACGGCCACTTCGCCGCCGTTGGTGGTCTCATAGAGCTCCACGGCGTGTTTTGCCTTGACGTTCAGAGCAGAGATATCGGCCGTCACGACGCAGTCGGTACGGTCATACTTGCCTGAATTTACAGATATGTTTACCGTTGCCCCGAAAGAGAGCACCGGAATGAGAAGCGATAATAGAATGAGTTTGAATTTCATGATTATGAGATGTTATAAGGGGCACGCATAGGACGTGACAACATTGAGTTGGCCTCGTCGTCGTTGATGAATCTTTCTTTGATAGGATCCCAGTAGAGTTTGCGGTGCAGGTGCATTGCGATGAACTGCAGCAGGCAGACAGCGCATGAGCGGTGTGCAACCTCGGCGGGAGATACGGTCAGGGCGCGGCTCTTTACGCACTCCAGGAAGTTGCCGTGCTGATCTTCGCTCTTGTAGAGGTGAACCTCGTTCTCTCCGAGAGGCTCGGTGATGATTTCGGGCCTTGAAGCCTGGAGGGCCTGGCTTGAAGAGTTCATCTGAGGATCGCTGGGCAGTACGGTGTAGTTGCCGCGGCATACGAAGATCCAGCCGTCGGTGCCTTCGAAGTAGATACCGTTGGGTTTCTCCTTTGAGTCGGTGCAACCTCTTACGATAACGTCGTTGGCATACCTCATCTCGGTATGGTAGTCGCCATGGACATCCCAGAGACCGCTGTCGGCAAATTCAGCCTCGCCGTAAACCTCGACGGGACCGCTGTACTCGGTGCCCATGCCCCAGTGGGCGATATCGAAGTGGTGCACGCCCCAGCCGGTGATCATACCGGCACCGAACTGCTCGCAACGGAGCCAGCCCGGACGGCCGTAACCCTTCTGCGGGTGAACGCGGTCTTCGGTGTAGTATACGTACGGAGTAGAACCGAGCCATTTCTCATAGTTGAATCCTGCGGGAACAGGCATTTCCTGAGTGTTTCCACCAGCCGGATCGCCCGGGAGACGTACCTCGACTAATTTCAGCTTGCCGATACGGCCGCTGCGGACGAATTCGCAGGCCATACGGAACTGAGAGCCTGAACGCTGCTGTGAACCGAGCTGGAATACGCGGCCTGAAGCATTCACTGCGTTACTCATCAGACGACCCTCCTCGACAGTGAGGGAAGTCGGTTTCTCAAGATAGATATCCTTGCCTGCACGGACTGCGTCGATGGCGATCTTTGCGTGCCAGTGGTCAGGAGTGCAGACTACTACAGCGTCGATATCCTTGTTGGCAAGGAGGTCTTCGTAGTCGGCATAAACGATAGCCTCGGGACGGTTCCATCCTCTGCGCTCGTAGTAATTCTTAACGAGGGTCTTTGCATCCTGGGCACGGTGTGCGTCGAGGTCGCAGACAGCGAGCATGTTAGCCTGTTCGAACTTCATGATGCCGGGCATGTCGAAGCCCTGGCTCTGGCGACCGGTGCCGATAGCACCCACATTGATCCTTTCTGAAGGAGCATTTGCGCCGAATACATGAGAAGGCACAATTGAGGGGGCGACGATCAGTCCCGCTCCTGTTAAAGCAGTGCTCTTCAGGAATTTACGTCTAGAAATGTCGGTCATGATAAAATGGTTGATAAAGGTTTATAAAGATTTATATTGCAATTTGAACAAAAAAAGCCCAAGTTTCCTTGTAAAGTTATGAATAATAAACAAGGATTCCAAGCCCGTAACTCACAAAAAAATCAGTTTCTGTGCAGCTCCAGAGTATTATTTATAACAGCCGGCAGTTCTTCGGGGAAATGTGTGACAAAAAGCAAAGTTTTGTCGTCACCGCTGCAGAATTTTACTATCACCGACCTGGCTACCGAACGGCGGCGGAAGTCGAGCCCCTGGAACGGCTCGTCGAGGATAAGAAGGTCGGGATTCTTCACGAATGCTCTCACCAGGAGCACTAGACGCTGCTCGCCGCTCGACAAGGTCGGGAACAGGCGTTTAGCAAGATTTCCAGCCCCGAAGAAATCCAGCAGTGCGTTGCCTGCAGCAAGCTCTTCAGCCCTGTTGCGGCCCGTTCCTGCATAGCCGTCGGCAAAACCTCCGGCCACCACCTCCACTGCAGGCAGGTTGTCATTGAAGCCGCTGTGCATCTCGCTGGACAGATAACCAATGTGCTTCTTGATGTCCCAGATGCTCTCGCCGCTGCCTCTGGGCACGTCGAAAAGAGTCATGTCGAGTGAATAAGCTTTCGGATTGTCGGCACATACAAGGCTCAGCAGGGTGCTCTTGCCGCTGCCGTTGGGCCCGGTGACATTCCATGCCTCGCCCCTGCGTACCGTCCAGTCGAGCCCGGAAAATATTTTCCTTTCGCCGTAGGCAATGGTGATGTTGCGCATTACGACGGCATTCTCGTAATCTGCCTTACTATGCTTTGCAAAAGGCAGCTCTGGCATCTGCAGGTTGATTTCCGGCCTGTCTCCATGGAGTGCGAGAGCCTCTGCGCGGGTCATCTTGGCAGAGCAGGTCAGATCCTTCATGAAGTATACATGCGTCACCAGATCCGGAACCATATCCAGGTCCGTGAAAGTCATTATGAAGCTGACGCCCAGCCGCTCCGACACAAGCTCAGTCAGGCTGCACAGCAGCTGGCGGGTCTGAGGGTCAAGGCCTATGAACGGAGCTTCCAGCACCAGCACCTTCGGCGCGGACAGCAAAGCTTTGGTCAGGTGATATCTGCGCAGCTCCCCGGACGACAGCACCATGATGGTACGGTCCAGCAGCGGGCCCATGCCCAGCAGGTCATAGAGCTCCTGCCGCCAGCGCTCGTCCACCGCAGGCTCCTGCGCCAGCAGATCTCTCACCGACACGCCGAACTCCCTTTCGGAGGCGTGCCAGCGCTGCTGATAGTAATACGGGAACTCAGTGGTGCCATAGGCTCCGTTGAAACGGACCACCTTCAAGGCCTTATAGGTTTCACCTCCGCCCAGATTGTGACGCAGAGTCCCTTCTCTGAGGTAAAAACCGCCTGCCAGCATGGATATCAGAGTGCTTTTGCCGCTGCCGTTGTCACCGACAAGGGCAATCTGTTCCCCTTCGTCCAGTTCGAAATCGACAGGTGCCGCCAACCTTCGGAAAGGATTGGAGATTACCGCAGAATGGAGTGAGATGAGGCTGCCCATCGCATCAGACGAAACGTCCGTCGCGCATTTCCAGGCAACGGTCGCTGAGACGCGCAAGGTCGCGGTCGTGGGTGACTATTACGAAGGTCACCCCGTGGGTGTCCCTGATCTTGAAGAAAAGGTTGTGAAGCTCTTCTCTGGTCTTGCTGTCCAGATTGCCGGAAGGCTCGTCGGCAAATATCACTGAAGGCGAATTGACCAGCGCCCTGGCGACAGCGACGCGCTGCTGTTCTCCACCGGAAAGCTGCGAGGGCTTGTGGTCGAGCCTCTCCCCCAACCCGAGCTCTTCCAGCAGGGCGGCAGCCTGGTCGGGATCCCTGCGGCCGGCGATCATGGCCGGGATCATCACGTTCTCTTTCGCGGTGAATTCGGGCAGCAGATGGTGGAACTGAAATACGAAGCCTATCTTGCGGTTGCGAAAATCGGCCAGCTCCTTTTCGGACAGGCTGAAGATGTCCTGGCCGTCGATATAGACCTTTCCTGCATCCGGCACGTAGAGCGAACCGAGGATCTGGAGCAAGGTGCTTTTGCCCGCTCCGCTGGCGCCCACTATGCTTATGACCTCCCGGTCTTCAGCGGTGAAGTCGATGCCTTTGAGAACCTTGAGGTCCCCGAAGCTTTTCTCTATGCCGGTAGCTTGAATCATAACCAGACAAAAATAATAAAAAAACTAATACGGGTCGACGTCGATCACTATGTCGACCGGCGGCTTCATGAAGCCCCGCATCTCTTCTACGAGGGCGGCGACACGTCGCTTCGCAGACTTGGCCGTGGCATTTTTGGCCAGTTTCACCCAGAACACAGCCATGAAATAACCCTGGACTTTGTTGACGGCCGGGGTCATGGGTCCCATGAA
>JAFZKU010000131.1 GCA_017551785.1 Bacteroidales bacterium
CTCATTGCTTCCTCTGCTGCGGCAGCTCCGCGCAGTTATACTCTCAGCTCTCCCGACGGGCGCCTGACGCTCGACGTGCAGGCAGCTGACCAAATCTCTTACAGCCTCTCATGCGAAGGCACAGCCGTGATGGCTCCTTCTACAGTCTCAGTAAAGCTCGGCGACGGCACTGCCTACGACGGCTCTGTACGCTTCGAGCGCGCCCTGCGCCGTACTGTGGAAGACTTCTTCGAAACACCTGTCTACAAGCGCATCGTGGTCAGGGATTATTTCAACGAGCTGACGTTGCGATACAAGACTTTTGATGTTGTTTTTCGCGCTTATAACGACGGTATAGCATGGCGTTTCGTTTCCCGCTCCAAGAAAGATTTCATAGTCCGCGACGAACAGGCCGAGTTCCGCTTCGCGGAGGATGTGGAGGCTGCAGTCCCCTATGTGAAACCCGATTCACCCCGCGACCCCTTCCTCAACAGCTTCGAGGCCTATTATGACATCCATCCCGTAAGCGCATGGAAAGAGGCTCAGAAAGCCTTTCTGCCCGTATCCTTCAAGATGGCCAACGGCTTGAGGGTCAATATCACCGAGTCAGACCTGCTGGACTATCCCGGTATGTATCTCAAGCATCTCGGCGGTACCGCTCTGGGCGGCCTGTATCCTCCGTATCCCAAGCTCATCGAACAGGACGGCTACAACAAGCTGCAGGGCATCGTGCGAACCACAGAAGACTATATTGCGAAGCAGCCCGCCGGAGCTTCACTGCCCTGGCGCATAGTGGCCGTGGCGCATAACGACCGCGAGCTTCTCGACAGCGACCTGGTATACGTGCTGAGCCGCCCGGCAGCCGATGTGGACTGGAGCTGGGTGAAGCCAGGCAAGGTCGCATGGGACTGGTGGAACGACTGGAACATCAAAGGAGTCGATTTCCGTGCAGGAGTCAACACCAGGACATATAAATACTATATCGATTTCGCAGCTGCAAACGGCATCGAGTATGTCATCCTCGATGAGGGCTGGGCAGTGAACCTGAAGGCCGACCTGTTCCAGATCATCCCTGAGATAGACCTTCCCGAGATTGTCAATTACGCCAACTCCAAGGGTGTGGGCATCATCCTCTGGGCCGGCTATTATGCAATGGACCGCGACGTAGAGGGAATCTGCAAGTACTATTCAGAGATGGGAGTGAAGGGCTTCAAAGTGGACTTCATGAACCGAGACGACCAGCTGATGGTGGATTTCTACACCCGCATGGCTGAGACTGCCGCCCGCTACCACCTGCTGGTGGACTTCCATGGCGCATTCAAGCCCAGCGGACTCCAGCGCCCTTATCCTAATGTAGTCAACCATGAAGGTGTGGCAGGCCTGGAGCAGATGAAATGGGCTCAGCAGAGCGTCGATCAGGTGACATATGACGTGCAGATTCCGTTCATCAGGATGTTCGCCGGTCCGCTCGACTACACCCAGGGCGCGATGCGCAACGCCACCCGCCGCAATTACCGCCCCGTGAACAGCGAGCCTATGAGTCAGGGCACACGCTGCCGCCAGCTGGCCGAATACGTCATCTTCGAGGCCCCGCTGACAATGCTCTGCGACTCTCCGACTAATTATATGGCCGAGCCTGAATGCCTCAAATGGATGGCCGCCGTGCCTACGGTATGGGACCTGACGGTGGCTCTGGACGGCAAGTTCGGCGACTATGCCGCAATAGCCCGCTGCAAGAGAGGAAACTGGTATGTCGGTGCCATGACAGACTGGGACGCCCGCGACATGAAGCTGGACCTTTCAGCTTTCTTGCCTGAGGGAACATACCGCGTGGAGATATTCCGCGACGGAGTGAACGCTGACCGCATTGCGAGCGACTATGTCCATGAGTATCAGACAGTATCAGTTTCAGCTGCCAGACATACCATGAACATCCATATGGCCCCGGGCGGCGGCTGGACAGCCCGCTTCTCAAAGCTGTAAGGGCGTCCTTTGCAGATGAGCACGATTATTGCTACTTTTGCGCCACATACAAAGTTTTGACAGATGAAGAAATTATTGATAATAGCTTCTTTTCTCCTTGCGAGCGTGTTTACGGCCAATGCCCAGTTGTCATTCGGACTGAGCTCCGGCGGAGTGCTGGGCGGCGACAGCTACAAAAACGCTACTTTCGGCCCAGGCTATTTCGGCCAGCTGGAAGCGAGGTATATCTTCAAGCATGAGTTGTATGTGACTATGACTCCCCGTTTCGAGAGCTCGAGCTATCAGAGCAAGTCTTCCAGCCCTGATGAGTTCTACTATTATACGAACTCCATGGAATTTCCCCTGCATTTCGGCCATCGTTCGAAGGTAGCTGACAAGGTGATGCTCTTTTATGATTTCGGGCCCTCGTTCCACTGGGTTATGACCAACAACTACACCGGTCCCATGTACGGTGTGGCGTTGTCCAATAATGCCAACCCTGTCACTAACGGTTATTTCAACCGCTTCAATATGGACCTGGGAGTTACAGTGGGCGTAGATGTGTGGAACCACATGAAAGTTTTCGCCGGTTTTGACTACGGCGTCCTGAACCAGCAGACACCTGCCTTCCTGGCGAATTTCCAGGTGCCGGCCACCCATCCGTTCTCAGTGCGTCTGGGAATAGGCTGCTACTTCTCGTTCAAAAAACGCAAATAGCTGATTGTTATAATTATAGCGGGCAGGGTTGCAACCCTGCCCGTTATTTTTATGCTCCATGGAACTTGTAGACTGCCTCAATGTCCTTGGTGAGCTCCGTGAAGAGCTTCTCCTCGAGGTCTGAAGCAGTGCGCAGTGCCTTGGTGAGCCAGCGGTCAGACCATTTCTGGAGCAGGATGACAGCCTCGGCGGGAGTGTCCTTGCGTCCCTTGCACATCTTTATGAAGGCCGCCTCGAGCTTCTTCTGGCTGTCGGCCATCTCGGCCTCGAGGGCTGCATAGCGTTTCTTGATTATCGGCGCGTATTTGTTGTAGTCTATCATGCCCAGCGCGGCAACCTTGCGGAAGGTCCAGTATGCGGAGCTCTTCTGGGAGAACTTGCGACCCACTCCGTATGCCTTAGGATATGAGGTGACTCCCTGATAAAGAGGCAGGTAGACGCAAAGGTCGGCCATTCCCTCTGCCATGTAGTCGAGGCGTCCGATTTCCTTGGGCAGGCCGGGCCTTACCTGGAGGATATGGGTGTTTATGGTCCGGAAGATAGATACAGGGCGATAAGGCTCCTTCGGATTAGAGTGCAGGTAAGGGTCGTGCTCCGTTCCGTCGTAGTGAGAGCGGAAGGCGGCCTTGATGTCTTCTACCGTCAGCTTTCTGTCGGCTTTCTGGTAAACCGGGAAGTTGTTGACCTTGACGTCGGTCTTTACTGACGGGGTGAACATCTGCTGCAGATACCACACGCGGGGGTAGTTGTATGTCTTGTCATTCTCGCTCTCAAGACAGTAGGCTTCATGGAAGTCGAATTTGCCGGTGAAAAGCTTGTGCTCGCGGGCCCATTCCACGAGATCTGCCGATGCGAGGTCTTCTATTGGGTCATACTCGCGGTAGCGGCTCTGGTTGCCCGATACGAAGTATTTGTCAGCGGGCATCTTCTTGGCCAGCCAGCGGTGTCCGCCGGCGTTTTCGAGATACCAGGTCTCATTCTCGTCCATGAAGGCAATGCCGAAGCCTTCGGCGCTGCCGTATCTCTCGATAAGTTCACCGAGACGGAGCACGCCCTCCCTGGCTGAGCTAATGTAGGGGAGGATGATCTGGAACACGCAGTTTTCCGCGAGGCCTCCTTCTACATAGGGGTCGAGGTCCAGGACTTCTTTCTTTGAGAATATGGTCTCGGTGGAACTCATACCGACGCCTGCGTCATTGAAGCCGGCTTCGCCCCAGTGGTAAGGCAGGTCAGCTCTCTCCAAGGCGCTGAAGGCGCGCCTTACCGGCGGCAGGGGGCAGCGGAAGGAACTGTCGAGGGCTATGAATTCGTCTGGCCCCTTGCCGGCGGGATACCAGGCGAGTTTGGTGGCTTTTACAGATGTAGAGTCGTCGGACCTAGCGTAGATCATTGAGCCGTCGGCCATCTGTTTCGAGCCGACTATTATCGTGGTACAAGCTTCGTTTGTCATGATTGTTATGTCGTTTTATTGTTTTAAAGTTACAAAAAATAAGTGAGCTTGAGCTCCGGTTTGCGGCCGTGGATGTCGGCGTCTTTGAAGCGGACGGTGACGGTCTTCGCTTCGCCGGGCAGCAGGCTGAACCAGTTGTCTTCGTAGAGCACTGGCAGCACCTGTTCGCCGCCGGCAGTCAGGTCCAGGCGCAGCATAAGCGCCGGAGTTTTGCCGTTGTTGCGCAATGACGCTTCCATGACCCATCCATCGCCTTCCCGATGCATCCTGGTAGACATCCTGACGGATGCTTTCGGCAGTGTCTTGAGGATGCTCAGGTCGCCGTCGCTGCTGTGGATGTAGAAGTTGTCGGCGAGAGTGACGCCGTCCTTTGTGAGTTTCAGTTTCAGATAATGCACAGCACCCATGGCTGATGAATCTACTGCCATAGGGGCCAGCGGCAGGGTGCTGTCGTCTGTCAGCGACACGGCGTCGTTCCTTGTGAATATGGGGGCGCCGTCGTATGTCACCACGTTCATTTCGGCCGTGGCGCCCTGCAGGTCGCCGTAATTGTCATTCACCACC
>JAFZKU010000132.1 GCA_017551785.1 Bacteroidales bacterium
GATCGGCCAGCGCCACGGCCTTAACATAGGTGGTCACAAGAATCCTCTGTTCGTCATTGCAACCGATGTGGAGAGCAATATTATATATGTAGGAGAGGGTCAGGACCATCCCGGCCTGTATCGCAAAGGCCTTCGCATCGACAACAGCGACATCCATTGGATAAGGCCCGAAATGGCTATGACGGAAGGGGAGGAAAGGGATTATCTGGTAAGGATAAGATACCGTCAGCCTCTGCAGCAGGCAAGGCTCCTCCGACGCTCCGACGGGCTATATATCGTATTCGAGAAACCGCAGCGAGGCGTTACTGCCGGCCAGTTCGCCGCATGGTATTCAGCTGATGGAGAATTACAAGGCAGTGGTGTGATATATAAATAGAGAAACTATTAATGAAATTTTGAGCCCGAAGGGCGATAGGTAATGAAGGGTGATTGTATTCAGATATTGGTGATCGGCGCAGGCCCTGCAGGCATGATGGCAGCCATCAAGGCTGCCGAGAGCGGGGCTGAAGTAGCGGTGCTGGAGAAGAACCATCTGTGCGGCCGCAAGCTTGCCATCACTGGGAAAGGGCGATGCAACATCACGAATACCAAGCCCTGGGCCGAGTTCGCCACACATGTACACCCCCGCAGCAATTTCGTCAGATCTGCCTTCTACAATTTCTCAAACAAAGCCACGATAGAATATTTGAACAGTATCGGACTCGAAACTGTTGTGTCGCAGGGAGACCGCGTCTTCCCAAGTTCAATGAAAGCATTCGACGTTGTCGACGCTCTCGTAGACAGGATGAATGCATTGGGGGTAAAGCTGATATCAGACGCAGATCTGCTGGCGGTGAGTGCTGAAGGCAACCAGTTCAATTGCACATACAACGATCTTTCGTCTCCCCGCTCTATCAAGACAGAAAAGATATCATCCACGGCCTTGATCATAGCCACCGGCGGACTGTCGTACCCGTCAACCGGGTCGAACGGACGCGGCTATGACATAGCTGCATCCTTCGGCCACAGCGTCACCCGCTGCTATCCGAGCCTCGTGGCTCTCCTGCCGAAGAACTATGACTGCAGTCTTTACGATGTAGAACTCAAGAACGTAGGCATCAAGCTCTACGTCGGTCGCGACCTGGTGCAGTCCGATATGGGTGATTTGACTTTCACTGAAGACGGAATAGAAGGCTCACTTGGGTTCAGGGTCAGCCGCAAGGCTGTCAATGCCCTGGAAAACGGCTCGTCCGTGGAGCTGGTAATCGACCTCAAGCCGGCCGTTCCCTTGCCGGAGCTAAGAGAAAGGGTAAAGCGTGAAGTGTCGTCATTCAAATGGGATGTGCCGCTGATCAACGACGCCCGGCTGAAAAAGGTGCTTCGCAGATTCATGCCGGCAGAGATGATAGAGCCGTTCTTCCGCATGTCGAAAGGGCTTACCGTCAATACCTTGCCAGAGCGCCTGAAGGAATGGCGCTTCCCGATTGCAAAACATGCAGGCTACCGAAGGGCTGTGGTTACCGCAGGAGGTGTGTCGCTCGACGAAGTAATCCCCAAGACTATGCAGTCGAGGCTAAACAAAGGCCTGTTCTTTGCCGGAGAAGTGCTGGATTTAGACGGAGACACCGGCGGCTACAATATTCAGATGGCTATTTCTACAGGAGCCCTCGCCGGCCAGAGCGCGGCGAAGTATGTCAGCACTTTATAGGATGCTGACCTTGCGCCCTGCGAAGCAGAAACAATCTCCTTTGTGAAGAATAATAGAGGCTGGCAGACAGACTGCCAGAAGGTCAGTCGCCCTGAGTGAACTCTTGCGGCTGACGGTGACCAGAGCATCAGTCAGCATTCCGGCCCCGAAGCCTTCGCGGCTGAACTGCGGCTCGCCGTTGACGCTTACTTCAAATGCAGCATTCTCAATTTCGGCCAGGGGCAGGGTGTCGCCGGAAAGGTATGATGTGGCGTCCATGCATACGGCTTCCTGAGGGTCGCCCCCGACAGCGTCCAGCAGGATTCCGAAGCCGAAGTTGTCGATGTGCCTCAGGGCATACTTGGGCGAAATGCACTTGCCGGCCTTGATGACCTTGGAATACAGGCAGGGGACAAGGGTCAGCTCTTCGACGCCGTCAGGGAGATAATAGTCCAGTGATTCCCTGTTCAGCGTCGTGTCCGGCCGGAAATAGTAGCTCCCGGAAGTCCTGACTACTGCTATATTCATTATGCCTTGCCCCGGGTCTTGGTGTATATCTGTGTGAGAACCTGCTTGGTGTCGAGGGTGAAGTCGCCGTTCATCATCCAGTCGTAGTAGCCGGGCTCATTACGCAGCACATCCTCGACCTTGCGGCCCTTGTACTTGCCGAAATTGAAGACGGGGCAGTCGTTGTCGTCGAGTATGAAACGGCCTGCATAGTCTGCCAGGCGGTTGCGGGTAGTGAAGTCGGCAAGGAACTTTACGTCGTTCTGCAGCGTGCCTTCGTATTTGTCAAGCTGCGCCTTGAGCACTTCGTATGTGGCTTTCGTGTCTTCCAGAGCTGAGTGGGCGCCCTCGAGATCTTTGTTGCAGTAGAAGGCGTAGGCGGCTACCAGGGTGCGCTGCTCCATCTTGTGGAAAATGTTCTGCACATCGATCAGCTTGCGCTTGCGGAAATCGAACTCGACGCCGGCGCGAAGGAACTCTTCGGCCAGCAGCGGGATGTCGAACTTGGTGGAGTTGTAGCCCGCTATGTCGCAGCCCTCCATCCACTGGGCGAGCGATTTGGCAATCTGCCTGAATGTGGGCTGGTCTTTTACCATCTCGTCTGTGATGTGATGCACTTCCTGAGCTTCTTTGGGGATGGGCATCTCAGGATTGATGTAGCGGCGTTTCTCCTCGGTATGTCCGTCGGGGAACACCTTTACCGCCGCAATCTCGACGATGCGGTCGTGCGCTACGCTAAGCCCTGTCGTCTCCAGATCGAAAAACAACAGGGGATTGTTGAGTTTGAGCTCCATCTGAAAACTATGAATTGAGCATGATCGGCATCAGCAGGGCGCAGAGCTCTTCTGAAGGATCCTTTTCGTCAGCTGAAACTATCAGGGCTGCACGGCACCTGTCGGCCAGGCATACGCAGACATTTTCGAAAGGCAGATTGCTCAGGATCTCGGCGAGGAACGGAGCCTTGAAGCCGATCTCGATGTCGACGCCGTCGTACTGGCAGCTGAGCTTTTCGTATGCAGAGATGGCGAATGAGGTGTCCTCGGCAGAAATCATGATCTCGCCGGCAGATATCTTGAGGATGATGTGGCTTGTAGCCTGGTTAGAGCAGACAGCCACGCGGCGCACTGCGTTGAGGAATTCGACGCGGCCGATGATCATCTTGTTCTGGTTGTTCTTCGGGATGACGGTGCGGTATGCAGGGTAGTTGCCGTCGACCAGGCGGCATACCAGAACGGTGTTGTCGAATGCAAACATGGCGTTGCGCTTGTCGAACTTCACGGCTATGTCACCCTCGGTCTTGGCGAGGATGTTCTTCAGGACAGAAGCCGGCTTCTTGTGAAGGATGAAAGAGCACTTGTCAGCACCCTTGACTGCGAAGACGGTGTAGCAAACCAGCTTGTGGGCGTCAGAAGCTACGATAGAAGTGCCGGTGGTATCGATGTCGAAGAAAATACCGTTCATTACGGGCCTGAGCTCCTCTTCGGCGGTGGCGTAGATAGTGTCGTTGATACCGTTCAGAAGGATGGAGGCCGGGATCTCGAGGCTGTTGGCGTCCTCAGAGATTACAGGGAATACAGGGTAGTCTTCAGCCGGGAAGAACGGGATCTTGGAAGCACCGCTCGACCAGATTATGTTGAGCGATGAGGCTTTGTCAGTGAGGAATGTGAGAGGCTGGTCCGGGAACTCCTTGAGGGAATCGATAAGAAGCCTTGCGGGAACTGCTGCGGCGCCCTCTTCGAGAACCTGCTCTACGGGAAGGCTGGTGCGGAGAGTAGTCTCTCCGTCAGATGCTGTGACAGTAAGGGAATTGTCCTTGAGGTCAAAGAGGAAATTGTCCAAAATGGCAAGGGCAGGCTTGTTTGCTAATACTCTCGAAACGGACACCAGTCCGCGGAGAAGTTCCGAACTTGATAATACGAATCTCATATCACTGATGTTAAATAATAATCATGTTTGCTATCACACAAAGATAGTAAAAAAACAACTAAAACACCATATGATTTTGGCATATAATTTGACCGGAAAACGCCCCGGAAATTATTAATAAACGAAATATGAAAAAAGGATTATTGATTGCAGCTCTGTCTGTCATTTTGTCAGGCATAGTTTCGTATGTGGTTGCCGGCAAAGTGGCCGAACAGACCAGTGAAGTCACGGAATTCAAGAATGAGCTCCGCACCGAACAGAACGATAACACCCAGAACCGCAGGGTTGTCCGTACAGACAAGGACGTGATGACCGGTACCTATTTCAGCGACGCAGCTGAGCTGGCTGTCAATTCGGTGGTATATGTGAAAGTAGTGAAGAAGGCCCGCCAGCAGGCTCCTTCAATGTTTGATTATTTCTTCGGTTTCGCCAACACTCCCCAGGACCAGGTAGGAGTGGGCTCCGGCGTAATCATATCTGAAGACGGTTACATAGTGACCAACAACCATGTGGTTTCCGGCGCCGACGAGGTGCAGGTGACCCTATATGACAATACAGTGCTCGACGCCACTGTCATCGGCACCGACGAGGCCACTGACCTTGCTCTCCTCAAAGTGGACCGCAATGACCTCCAGGCTCTGGAAATGGGCGATTCCGACGAGCTGAGGCTCGGCGAATGGGTGCTCGCCATCGGCAGTCCCTATGACCTTCGCTCAACCATCACCGCCGGTATCGTAAGCGCAAAAGGCCGTTCATTCCCGAACTACGACGGTTCATACAGGGTAGAGTCCTTCATCCAGACCGACGCGGCAGTGAACCCCGGCAACAGTGGCGGCGCCCTTGTGAACACAAGCGGCCAGCTTGTCGGCATCAACACTTCTATCGTCTCTCTGACGGGTTCTTATGCCGGTTATGCATTTGCCGTTCCTGTAAACATCGTCAAGAAGATCACTGACGATTTCATCCAGTACGGTTCAGTACAGCGTGCAGTCCTCGGCATCTCTATGATGGATACTGACAGAGGCGTGCAGATCGCTGACGTCCGCGCTGAGACCCCGGCTGCTGCAGCAGGCTTGAAATCAGGCGATATAATCAAGGAAATCAATCTCAACAAGGTTACCACTGCATCTGAAGTACAGGTTCAGGTCAGCAAGCTCCGCCCTGGTGAAAAAGCTGTAGTTACAGTTTTGCGCGACAATATTCAAAAAGAAATCATGGTTAATTTGTAATTAATTGATTTAAATATTTAAATTTGCGCGCTATGGCCTAAAATGGCCAGATATCATTATTGATTAATGAGACAACTTAAAATTACAAAGTCGATTACGAATCGAGAGAGCGCATCTCTCGACAAGTATTTGCAAGAAATTGGTAGAGAAGAGCTGATCACGGTAGAAGAAGAGGTCGAGCTTGCCCAGCGTATCAAGAAAGGCGATCAGGAAGCCCTTGAAAAGCTGACAAGAGCAAATCTCAGGTTCGTGGTATCGGTCGCCAAACAGTATCAGAATCAGGGCTTGAGCCTTCCTGACCTTATCAACGAAGGTAACCTGGGCCTGATCAAGGCAGCGGAAAAGTTCGATGAGACCAGAGGTTTCAAGTTCATTTCCTATGCAGTATGGTGGATCCGCCAGTCAATCCTGCAGGCTTTGGCAGAACAGTCGAGGATCGTTCGCCTTCCGCTCAATCAGGTTGGATCGCTGAATAAGATCAATAAAGCTCTCAGTAAGTTTGAGCAGGAGAATGAGCGTATGCCTTCTTCTGATGAGCTGGCAGAGATTCTCGGCATTCCTCGTGAAAAGATCAACGACACGTTGAGAGTTTCCGGCCGCCACGTCTCAGTCGACGCTCCGTTCGTCGACGGCGAAGACAACAGTCTTCTGGACGTGCTGGTCAACAACGACTCTCCCAACGCTGACAAAGGTCTCGTAAACGAGTCTCTCAACAAGGAGATAGAAAGGGCTCTTTCTACTCTTACCGAAAGGGAGAGGGACATCGTGAGGTATTTCTTCGGCATCGGATGCCAGGAAATGACTCTGGAAGAGATCGGAGAGCATTTTGGTCTTACCCGCGAGAGGGTTCGTCAAATCAAGGAGAAGGCTATCCGCCGTCTCCGCCACAGCGCCCGCAGCAAGCTGCTCAAGAGTTATCTTGGTTAGTCTCTTATCTGGGAAAGAGAGAGGGAATCTGTAATGGAAACCCTCTTTTTTATTTATTTTTGGCATCAGAAAAAACACATAATTATGAAAAAATTACTGATTATGGCAATCGCTGCAATGAGTCTCTGCGCATGCGTGGAGAAGAATCCCCTTCTCAAAGAGTGGGACACTCCCTTCGGTATTCCTCCTTTCGAGGAAATCAAGACTTCAGACTATGTGCCTGCAGTCAAGAAGGCTATCGAAGCTCATAAGGCAGAGATCGCGGCCATCGTGGCCTGCAAGGATACTCCTGATTTCGACAACACGATACTGGCGTTCGACCGTTCGGGAGAGCTGCTCAATAAAGTATATTCAGTGTTCGGCAATGTAGAGTCTATGGCTTTCAACGATGAGGTGGCCGAGGCTTCCAACGTCATCACTCCTATGCTGAGCGCCCACTCAAATGAGATCCAGCTGAACGAAGCGCTCTTCGACAGGATCAAATATGTATATGACCGCAAGGACAGCATGGGCCTGGACGAGGCTCAGCTGCGTCTTGTCGACAATATCTACAAGAGTTTCGCCCGCAACGGCGCGGCTCTTCCCGCCGACAAGAAAGCCGAGCTGAAAGAAGTCAACGAGGCTATTTCAAATCTGCAGCTCAAGTTCTCCCAGAATCTTATCAAGGAGACTGCCGCATGGAAGCTTGAGATCAAGGATCCCGCCGACCTGGCAGGCCTGAGCGCTGATTTCATAGCAGACGCCGCTTCAAGGGCAGAAGCTGCCGGTCTCGCCGACAGGTGGATCGTAGGCCTCGACAACCCGAGCGTGATGCCGTTCCTGCAGAGCGCCGCCAACAGGGAGCTTCGCATCAAGGTGCTCGACGCTTATCTCAACCGCTGCAACAACAACAATGCTGAGGACAACAAGGACATCTGTGCCGAAATAATCGCCCTCAAGCTTAAGAAAGCCCAGCTGCTAGGCTTCGACACCTTCGTGGATTTCCGTCTGGAAGACCGCATGGCCAAGAATTCTGAGAATGTATACAAGCTTCTCGACCAGGTGTGGAAACCGTCTCTCGCAGCTGCTGAAAGGGAGCTCAAAGACATCAAGGCCATGGCCGCCAAAGACGGCATTACTACCGTCCAGGCCGCTGACTGGAGATACTATTCAGCATTGGCGAAGGCTGAAAATTATGACTTCGACGAGGAATCTATGAGGCCTTTCTTTAAATATGAGAATGTCCGTGACGGCATCTTCTATGTTGCGAAGAGACTTTTCGGAATCAGCTTTGAAAAGCTCGAGAACGTTCCCCTGCCTCATCCCGAAGCTGAAGCATACGAGTGCAAGGATGTCGACGGCAGCAGCCTCGGCGTCATATTCATGGATATGTTCGCCCGTCCCGGCGAGAAAAGCAACGGCGCATGGTGCAGCAGCTACCGCGACCAGAAATACGATGCCGACGGCAACAAGATCACTCCCATCATCACTATCTGCGGCAACTTCAGCCGTCCGGTAGGGGACAAGCCCTCTCTGCTTAATGCAGACGAGACCGAGACTTTCTTCCACGAGTTCGGACATGCACTTGCAGGCTTCCTGCTCAACGTGAAATACGAGGGTATCGCCAATTTCGACCATGACTTCGTGGAGCTTCCTTCACAGCTCAACGAGCACTGGGCTTTCGCTCCCGAGGTGCTGAGAGTATATGCAAAGCATTACGAAACCGGCGAGGTAATTCCCATCGATATGGTCGACAAATACCTCAAGTCGAAGAACTACGGCAAGGGCTTCGCGATGACCGAGCTGCTCGCTGCCATGTATCTCGACCTTGGCCTGTATTCCAACAGCGAAATCCCCGAGAACTACAACGTGCTCTCAGCCGAGTCGAAGATCCTCAAGGAAATCGGCCTTATCAGCGAGATCCCGCCCCGCTACAGGACTCCTTACTTCCTGCACATCTTCTCTCACGGCTATGATGTCGGCTACTACAGCTATCTCTGGGCGCAGGTATACGACAACGATGCCTTCAAGGCATTTGAGGAGACCGGCGACATCTTCGATCCGACTCTGGCAGAAAAGTATCGCTATGAAGTGCTGGAGAGAGGAGACGAGGTTGACGCTATGGAGCTTTACAGGAACTTCCGCGGCCACGATGCGACTGTGGATGCACTCCTTGAATATAACGGATTGAAATAACATGACAGATTCATTTGATATACTTGGCAAACTGGCGAAAGAGGCGGTAGTAAAGCTTTACGGCGTTGAACCGGCCGAAGGCGCCCTGCAGCTGCAGGCTACACGAAAAGAATTCGAAGGCGACGTGACCCTCGTGGTCTTCCCTCTGCTGAAGGTGAGCCGCAAGACCCCCGAAGCTACGGCTACAGAGATCGGAGAGTTCATGAAGGCTGCCGACAGCCGCATAGAGTCGTTCAACGTGGTGAAGGGCTTCCTGAACATAAAGATGTCCTCCAGCTACTGGGGCGAGGTGTTCAGCGAAATCTTCGCTGCGAAGGACTGGGGACAGCATCCTTCCAACGGCCGCACCGTTATGGTGGAATTCTCTTCTCCCAACACAAACAAGCCGCTCCACCTCGGCCATATCCGCAACATATTGCTGGGCTGGTCGGTTTCACAGCTGCTTGCAGCCGCCGGCAACAATGTGGTGAAGGTCAACCTCGTGAATGACCGCGGCATCCACATCTGCAAGTCGATGTATGCCTGGCTGAAGCGTGGCAACGGAGCTACTCCGGAAAGTACCGGGATCAAGGGTGACCACCTGGTTGGAGACTACTATGTGGAGTACAACAAGATGTTGACCGAAGAGACCGGGAATGCCCTTCGTTCTGCCGGAATCGACCCCAAGGAGGCTACTGACGAACAGAAGGCGGAGGCTCAACGCAGCACCGAGTGCCAGAAGGCGACTCAGGCCATGCTGGTAAAGTGGGAGCAGGGCGACCCCGAAGTCCGCGCTCTCTGGGCTAAGATGAACGGCTGGGTGTACGAAGGCTTCGACAAGACCTATGCAGACCTCGGAGTCGGTTTCGACAAGATATATTATGAATCGCAGACTTACCTGCTGGGCAAGTCGCTGGTCGAGGAAGGCCTCGCGAAAGGCGTCTTCTACCGCCGCGACGACGGCTCGGTGTGGTGCGACCTTACTGCCGACGGGCTGGACGAGAAGCTGCTGCTGCGCAGCGACGGAACGTCTGTCTATATGACCCAGGACCTCGGCACGGCCTGCAAACGTCACGAAGAATACAACTTCGACGAGATAATATATGTCGTAGGCAACGAACAGAACTACCACTTCCAGGTGCTCAAGCTCATACTCGGCAAGCTCGGCATGCCGTGGGCTGACGCCATCTACCACATGTCATACGGAATGGTGGAGCTGCCGGAAGGCAAGATGAAGTCCCGCGAAGGCACCGTAGTCGATGCCGACGACCTCATAGCCAAGATGTACGACACCGCCCGCGAGACCTCCCTCGAGCTGGGCAAGCTCGACGACATGGACGCCGCCCAGCAGGACGAGCTGTTCATGACCATCGGTCTGGGCGCCCTGAAGTATTTCATCATCAAGGTCGATCCCCGCAAGACGATGCTCTTCGACCCGAAGGAAAGTATCGACTTCAACGGCAACACCGGCCCCTTCATCCAGTATACCTACGCACGCATCAAGTCTATCCTCCGGAAGGCTGCAGAGCAGAAGCTCGCAGTGGCCTTCACCGGCGCTGAATTCATCCCCAAGGAGATAGAGATTGTGAAGTTGCTGGCCTCATTCCCCGACAAGGTGGCCGAGGCTGCCGAAGCTCATTCTCCCGCCCTCGTGGCCAATTATGCCTACGAGCTGGCCAAGGAGTTCAACCAGTATTACCACGACGTCAGCGTGCTCAAGGCCGATGACGACAAAGTGCGCTCACAGAGGCTCGCGCTGCTTGCCGCAATCGCTCAGGTGCTCACCAAAGCCATGACTATCCTCGGCATCAGGCTGCCCGAGAAAATGTAGGTTGCGATATCTCTGACCATGATTGCGCCCACCACCAAAAAAGAAATGGATGCCCTTGGCTGGGATTCGGCCGATGTTGTCCTTTTCACCGGGGATGCGTTCATCGACCATCCGTCCTTCGGCACTGCGGTGGTGACAAGAGTGCTCGAATCCCGGGGCTACAAGGTAGCCGTCGTTCCCCAGCCCAACTGGAGGGATGACCTTCGTGATTTCAAGAAGATGGGCACCCCGCGCCTCTATTTTGCTGTCAATGCCGGCAACATGGACTCCATGGTCAACCATTACACAGCTTCGAAGCGACTGCGCAGCAACGACGCATATACGCCCGAAGGCCGTGCCGGCTACCGCCCCGACTACGCAGTCACAGTCTACACCAAGATCCTGAAGCAGCTCTTCCCGGACGTTCCAGTTGTGATCGGGGGCATCGAGGCTTCGCTGCGCAGGCTGACCCATTACGATTACTGGCAGGACTGCCTGAAGCCTTCCATCCTGGTAGACTCCGGCGCCGACTATCTGGTTTACGGAATGGGTGAGAGGCCTATGGCCGCCCTGACCGACGCCTTCGCACAAGGCTGGACCAAAGAGCAGATAAGGGAGATTCCCCAGATTGGGTATCTGGCCGATACGCCGCCTGACAACGACTATTTCGACCTGCATTCCTTCGAGGACTGCAAGCGCAACAAGGTGGCGTTCGCGCAGAACTTCAATATTATAGAGAGGGAGGCCAATTCGCTCCACGCAATGACTCTAGTCGAGGCTACCGGCAACAAGGACGTATGCATCAATCCTCCGTACCCTCCGGCTACCACCGAAGAACTGGATGCTGTCTATAGTCTGCCCTATACCAAGCTGCCGCACCCGCGCTACAAAGGGAAGAGGATTCCGGCGTACGATATGATAAAGTTCTCCATCACGACCCACCGCGGCTGTTTCGGAGGC
>JAFZKU010000133.1 GCA_017551785.1 Bacteroidales bacterium
ATACCAGTAAGAATATGACCTTTGACGATTTTAAACTCGATAAATGCGCCGACGGCCTGCTGCCCGTCATAGTTCAGGACGACAATACCCTCAAGGTGTTGATGCTCGGCTACATGAACCGCGAAGCATTCGACAAGACCGTTGCCGAAGGCAAAGTCACCTTCTTCAGCCGCAGCCGCAGCTGCCTGTGGACAAAGGGCGAGACCAGCGGCAATTTCCTGAACGTGGTTGCGATGTATCCCGACTGCGACATGGACACCCTGCTTGTGAGAGCCATCCCCGACGGGCCGACCTGCCATCGCGGCACCACCGCATGCTTCGACACCCGTGAGAACGAACGCTTCATGGGCACCTTGCAGGCCTGCATCCGCCAGCGCCACAAAGACATGCCGGAAGGCTCATACACCACCCATCTCTTCACCAAAGGTGTCAACAAGATTGCCCAGAAAGTTGGAGAGGAGGCCGTCGAGACAGTGATCGAGGCTGTAGACGGCAACAAGGAGCGTTTCCTCTACGAGGCCGGCGACCTGGTGTATCATCTGCTCGTGCTCTGCGAACAGATGGGAATGGGTATAGAAGACCTCGAAGAAGAGCTCGCAAAAAGGCACAAAAAAGATTAACTTTTGTATCTTTGCGCGATTAGAGAAAACACGATGGGGCTTTTTTTCAGAAGAAACAAACAGGAAGAACCTGAGCAGCAAAAATCGCTTGACGAAGGTCTCGGCAAGACCCGCCGATCATTCTTCGACAAGGTGTCGCACGCGCTGATGGGCAAGTCGGTGGTAGACGCCGACGTGCTGGACTCTATCGAAGAGGCTCTGATAGCTTCCGATGTCGGAGCTGACACCACCATGAAGATTATCGAGCGTCTCGAAGCGAGAGTCGCCCGCGACAAGTTCCTGGGCAGCGACGAGCTCAACAAGATTCTCTGCGAGGAGATCGAGGACATGCTCTGCGCCGGCGAGACTGCCAGCGAGGACATCTTCGATTTTTCTTCTGCCAAGCCTTATGTGATAATGGTCGTTGGCGTAAACGGAGTGGGCAAGACCACTACCATCGGCAAGCTTGCCGCCCAGCTCAAGGGCGAAGGCAAGAAAGTCATCCTCGGCGCCGCCGACACTTTCCGTGCCGCAGCTGTAGACCAGCTGACCATCTGGGCCGAGCGTGCCGGAGTCGAGATAGTGAAGCAGCAGATGGGCAGCGACCCTGCCAGCGTTGCTTTCGACACCGTCAAGAGCGCAGTTGCCAAGGATGCCGACGTGGTTATCATCGACACCGCCGGCCGTCTGCACAACAAGATCAACCTGATGAACGAGCTCACCAAGATCCGCAATGTCATGCGCAAGGTGGTTCCCGAGGCTCCTCATGAGGTGATGTTGGTAATTGACGGCTCCACCGGTCAGAACGGTTTCAACCAGGCCAAGGAGTTCACCCGCGCCACTGACGTCACTTCGCTTGCCGTCACCAAGCTGGACGGCACCGCCAAGGGCGGCGTTGTGATAGGCATCAGCGACCAGTTCCAGATCCCCATCAAACTTATCGGCGTAGGAGAGAAGATAGAAGACCTGCGCTCCTTCGACAAGAAAGAATTCGTAGAATCATTATTCAAAGGATAATATGACTGTTTCGTACAATTGGCTGAAAGATTATTTGAAGTTCGACCTTCAACCCGGGAAAGTTGCTGAAATACTCACTTCCACCGGCCTCGAGGTCGAGCATGTTGAAACCGTAGAACAGATTCCCGGAGGGCTTGAGGGCGTGTTTGTGGCCCACGTGCTGGAGTGCGTAGAGCACCCGGATTCCGACCACCTGCATGTTACCAAGCTTGACATCGGTCAGGGCGAACCTCTGCAAGTGGTTTGCGGCGCTCCGAATGTCGCAGCAGGGCAGAAGGTGCTTCTGGCTACCGTAGGTACGAAACTGGTCAGCATCAGCGGCGAAGAGCTCAAGCTCAAGAAGTCCAAGATCCGCGGAGTGGAGAGCTTCGGCATGATCTGCGCCGAGGACGAGCTCGGAATCGGCGAAGACCACTCAGGCATCATGGTGCTCGACGATTCTGCCGTTCCTGGCACTCCGGCCAAGGTGGCCCTCAATCTCAAGAGCGACACCGTATATGAGATAGGCCTGACTCCGAACCGTATCGACGGTGCGTCACACATCGGCGCGGCCAGAGACCTTTACGCATACTGCAAGCTGAACGGCATCCCCGCAGAATGGACCCTTCCTTCAGTGGATGGTTTCATGACTGAACCCGGCAAGGCCATTCCCGTTGAGGTAGTTGATCCCGACGGAGCTCCGAGATATATCGGCATCACCATAAGGGACGTGAAGGTAGGCCCTTCACCCGACTGGCTGCGCGACCGTCTGAACGCCATCGGCCAGCATCCCATCAACAATGTGGTTGACATCACAAACTTCATCCTGAACGAGATGTGCCAGCCTCTGCACGTCTTCGACATCTCGAAGATAAGCGGCGGCAAGGTAATCGTGCGCAAAGCTGCTCAAGGGGAGAAGATAGTCACTCTGGACGGCATTGAGAGGACTCTTAGCGCCGAGGATATGGTTATTGCCAACGCTGACGGCCCGATGTGTATAGCAGGCGTGTTCGGCGGCTCTGATTCTGGAGTCACCGAGGCCACTCGCGACGTATTCCTCGAGTGCGCATATTTCAACCCCGTATATATCCGCAAGACATCCAAGAGGCATGCTCTCCAGACCGACGCTTCGTTCCGCTACGAGCGCGGCATCGATATCGAGAACGGCATGTACGCTGCCAAGAGGGCTGCGATGCTCATCGCCGAGCTCGGCGGAGGCCATATTGTCGGTGACATCCAGGAGTTCTATCCCGAGGTTCACAAGAAGGCTGAGGTGGATCTGAACTTCGCCCGCATGGAATCTCTCATCGGCAAGAAGATTGGTGCCGACAAGATCCTCGAGATTCTTTCATACATGGGCTTCGAAATCCTTTCAAAGAATGCTGAGGGCTGCCGCGTGGCTGTTCCCGCATACAGAGTGGATGTTACCCGCGAGTGCGACGTGGTGGAGGAAGTGCTCCGCATCTACGGCTACAACAATATCGAGTTCCCCGAGGGCATGAGGGTTTCAGTGAGCCCGACCAGCCATCCCGACAACGAGGTTATCCGCAAGGAAGTTTCTGACTTCTTCACCCACAACGGATTCATCGAGATAATGAACAACTCACTGACGAAGAGCTCTTACTATGACAACATGGAGACCTATCCTTCGTCTAAGCTCGTGAAGCTGCTCAACCCTCTGAGCGCCGACCTCGACAGCATGCGCCAGACTCTGCTGTTCGGCGGACTTGAAGTTGTTTCATATAACATCAAGCGTCAGTGCAACAGCCTCAGGCTCTATGAGATAGGGAACGTATACAGCTACCGCGCCAAAGAAGATGATCCGCTCAGCGGCAACAATCTTGCAAACTACAGCGAGCACACCAGCATGGTGCTGCTTATGAGTTCTCCGGCCGAGAAGGCATGGCGCAACGAGATTCCGGCAGGCAACTTCTTCCTGCTGAAGGGCTATCTCGAGCTGCTGCTCAAACGTCTGGGCATGGACCTCTATGCTCTCGAAGCTGTTCCCGCACCGGAAGACCTATATTCAGAGGGAATGCAGTACAAGCTGCAGGGCAAGACCTTTGCTACTCTGGGTACTATTTCAAAGAAACTCCTCAAGGCCTTCGACATCAAGCAGCAGGTTTATTCAGCCGAAATTTCATGGCCGGTTCTCTTCGAGATCGTACGCCGCAACAGGGTTAAATACAAAGAAATGCCCCGCTATCCCGAGGTTCGTCGCGACCTGGCCCTGCTCCTGGACGAGAACGTTCCTTTCAGCGAGCTGCGCAAGACCGCTTTCCAGACAGAGAAGCAGATGCTCAAGAACGTATCGCTCTTCGACGTTTACCGCGGCGACAAGATCCCTGCAGGCAAGAAGCAGTATGCTCTTAACTTCGTGATCCAGAATCCGGACCAGACCCTCACCGACAGCGATGTCGAAAAGATCATGGCCAAGATACTGGGCGCGTTCGAAAACAAACACAGGGCCGCTCTCAGATAGAGACGGGCCCTGCGTTTAAAACTGTCTGTCAAAGGATTACAGCTTTTTAAGCCAGATATTCCTGAAAACTATCGGATAGCCTTCGCTCTGGAGGCATATATAACCGCTGTCATATGTGAAGCCGGTGCACTCGTTCTGCAGCACCCCGTTGACATAGGTGGTGATGTGGTTGCCTTCGCAATAGACGTCAACTTCATTCCACTCGGCTATGATGTAGTCCGAAGGGGATTCTTTCTTCTTGAGGAAGGGACTGCGGCCGCGCTCTTTCGCCTGGGCGCGGATTTCGTCAGTGATCTGGTCGCAGTCTGTGCCACCTATCATCAGCATGTCTCCAGCGTTGTTGGCGGAGAGCTGGTTCTCGAGACAGGGCGGCCATTTCTTGTCGGGCGGTACCTGGGCGTGGACGAACAGTCCGCTGTTGCCGGGCTCCTCGGGAAAGAAATACTCTACATGGAGATGGTAGTTGGAATAGGGCTTATCTGTCCTCATGTAGCCGAAGGGATTGCCCATGACGACTACTTCCTTGTCTTTCGTGGTGCGGAAGACAGACTCGAAGGGCACCGGATCTCCGAATTCGTCAGGGTCGAGGTAGAACTCCCATCCGTTGAGATTACGGCCGTTGAAAAGTGCGGTCTTTGTACATGAAGTGAATGACAATATCGCGACGGCGGCGACGAGTAATGTCAGGATGCGTTTCATGGTATTATCTTCTTGCGATGCCGATATAGTAGAAGAGGGTGGCCAGCGAGCTGACGGCGGCGATGAAGTAGGTGAATGCAGCCCATTTCAGAGCATCGATAGCCATCGGCCGGTTGTCATAGTCGACTACGCCGGAGTCGGTGAGCCATGCAATGGCGCGCCTGCTGGCGTTGACTTCCACCGGAAGAGTGATGAGGCTGAAGAGGGTGGTCATGGCGAACATGGCGATTCCTACCCAGAGCAGGTTGGGAAATACGTTGATGAGGATCAGGCCTGCAAGGATGACCCACTGAACAGTCATTGAAGCGAACTTCACCACGGGAACCAGGGCGGAACGCATGCGCAGGGGGGCATAGGCGGTGGCGTCCTGCACGGCATGGCCGGTCTCATGGGCCGCTACGGCAGCGGCTGCGATGCTGCAGCTGTTGTACACGTCTTCGCTGAGGGCGATGGTTTTCTTGGTGGGGTCATAGTGGTCGGTCAGAGTGCCGTTGGTAGCTATTACGCTGACATCGTAGATGCCGTTGTCATAAAGCATTTTCTGAGCGACCTGCGCTCCTGTCAGCCCGGAGCTCAGCGGCTCCTGGGAATAACGGGCGAACCTGCGCCTGAGCGTGCCCTGCACGAGCAGGCTTGCCAATGTCAAGGCAATGAATATTATCCAGATCATCATAATGGACAAATATAAATAAAAAAAAGAGCACTTGAATCAAGCGCTCTTCTTTAAGTCTTCAGTACTGTCAGGCTTCCTGTGCGGGAAGGACAGAAACGAATGATTTGTTTTCCCTGGTCTTCCTGAAAGTAACCACACCGTCAGTTAAAGCGTAAAGAGTATGATCTTTGCCCATTCCGACGTTCTGGCCAGGATTGTGGACCGTACCTCTCTGACGTACGAGGATATTGCCAGCCTTGGCAACCTGTCCGCCGAACAATTTAACGCCTAAGCGTTTGCTTTCCGATTCGCGGCCGTTCTTTGAACTACCGACACCTTTTTTGTGAGCCATAATCTAAACGTTTTAATTATGCGATTTCTTCAATTTGAATTTTGGTAAGGTACTGGCGATGTCCGTTTTTCTTAGTCATACCTTTGCGGCGGATCTTGTGGAAAACGATAACCTTGTCAGCCTTGCAGTGCTCCATAACGGTAGCCTTCACACTTGCACCCTCTACATAGGGAGCTCCGACCTTGACGCTGCCGTCGTTGTCGGTAAGGAGAACCTTGTCAAAGTCGATTGAGGAACCTTCCTCAGCTGCCAGACGGTTTACGAAAATCTGAGCACCTTTCTCAACCTTGAACTGTTGTCCAGCAATGTCTACGATTGCGTACATAAAAATAAATTTTTAAAAATTTATAGCTGCAAGCGGATATTCTCAAATTACTAAATATCTCTTTTTCAAAAGCTTAACAGCTGTCGTCCTTCTTTGGGAGTGCAAATATACTGTTTTTATTTGTACCAGCAAATTTTTTTGTTACTTTTGTAACGCAAGTGTTATTTTTCAAATGGAAATCCTCTTCGCGTATGAAAAACCTGCTGAAGGCGCGCAGTTTATAGCCCGCACCGATGAAACGGCAAGGTTGGTCAAATGCGTTAAAAATAAAAAGAAGGCCGTCATCTACGGCTCGCCCAAGACCGGCAAGACATCTCTCGTGCGGAATGCCCTGCAGACCCTCAAGAAGAGCGGTTACAGGGATCTGGTCATTACTATAGACCTTTTCAACATACGTTCAAAAGTCCAGTTCCTCGAACTCCTGTCGCGGGAACTGCTGCCCGTGTTCGACCGATACAACATCCTTTCTCCTCTGCCGCTCGACATCGACACCGAGAATATCTCCGAGCATATGCTGCTTGACCTTCCCGACATGATGGCCCAGCATTTCGGACTGAACATAGTCATCTATTTCAAGGAGTTCCAGAACATCTTGAGTTTCGAGCAGGGCGACAAGTTCATGGAAGACTATTCCGCAATACTGCGCAAGCACAACTCGGTTTCGTACATATTCTGCGGTTCATGCATCAACCGCATGAAGTATATCTTCAACGAAGCAGGCGACTTCGGCGGCGATATCGAAAAGATCTATCTGGGCGCAATCGACCGCCGTCCTTTCACCAATTATATTATTTCCACATTCCAGCGCACCGGCAGGGTCATCGAGCAGGACATGGCCGAGGAGATATACGACTTCTGCAAGGGCCATCCGTGGTATACCCAGCACTTTGCGTCTATCTGCTATGACAGTACGATAGGCTACATCAACCAGAATATCATCACACACGCGCGGGAGTCTCTGATTTATGTGCATGATTCCTCATTCATGGAAATCATGAGAGATCTCACCAACAACCAGGTGAACTTCCTGATGGCTGTCAACGAAAAGGTGACCCGTTTCTGCTCGGCAGACATCCTGGAGCAGTACAACCTCATCAGCTCCGCCCATGTGGCCCGAGTCCGCGATTCCCTGCTGAAAAAAGAGATCATCACGATGGACGACGACGGCAACGTGTCGCTGATCGACCCGCTCTTCGAGTATTGGCTGAAATATTATTATTTTATTGAATAGATATGAAAAAGTTATTGTTAATCGTTGCGCTTGCCGCAATGTCTCTCGGAGTATCAGCCCAGACAGCTCCTGTTCCCGCCGCTCCGAAGACTTATGAATTCACTGTAGTAAAACAGCTGCCCATCACTTCTATTAAGAACCAGGCCAGCTCCGGCACCTGCTGGTGCTTCTCGACCATTTCATTCCTCGAGAGCGAACTTATCCGTAAGGGTTACAAGGGCGACGACCTCGACCTGAGCGAGATGTTCGTGGTCAGCAAGGCATATCAGGACAAAGCTGAGAAATACATCCGCCTCGACGGCGCCCTCAATTTCGGACAGGGAAGTGACTTCGGCGATGTAATAGAGACTATCAGGACATACGGTATCGTGCCCAATTCTGTTATGGACGGTCTCAATTACGGCGAGACCCGCCATATGCACAGCGAGCTGGCAAGTGCTCTGTCAGGATATCTCCAGGCAATCGTGAAGGTTCCCAACCGCCGCCTTTCAACCGCATGGAAAGACGGTTTCCGCGGCATAGTTGACGCATACCTCGGCGCATGCCCTGAGACTTTCGTATATAACGGCAAGACCTACACTCCCGAGCAGTACAGGGATGAGATCGGCCTCGGCGTTGATAAACTCGACGAATACATCTCTCTGACTTCGTTCACCCACCATCCTTTCTACACCCAGTTCGCCATCGAAGTTCCTGACAACTGGCGCTGGACTCCTTCTTACAACATTCCTATCGACGAGCTTATGGAAGTTATGTACAACGCCATCGACAAGGGTTATACTGTAGCATGGGGTTCTGATGTGAGTGAGAACGGCTTCGACCGCCAGGGTATCGGCGTAATGCCGGACATCCAGGCTGTCGAGGAAGCCGGCAGCGACCAGGCCCGCTGGGTCGGCGTTTCTGCTGAGGACAAGGCCAAGGAGATGGCTGCAATGCGCGAGAACGCTCCCGAGATGACAATCACCCAGGAGATGCGCCAGAAGGCCTTTGACAACAAGGAGACAACTGACGACCACGGAATGCACATCTTCGGTACAGCTGTAGACCAGAGGGGCACCAAATACTTCATGGTGAAGAACTCATGGGGCGTAACCGGCAAATATGACGGCATCTGGTACTGCTCAGATTCTTTCGTACGCTACAAGACTCTCAACATCCTGGTCCACAAGGATGCCATTCCCAAGTCTATCAAGAATAAACTCGGCATCAAATAACTGAACTATGAAACGGCACATCCCGAATATCATCACCTGCCTCAATCTCGTATGCGGCGCCGCGGCTGTCATCCTGACGCTGTGGGGCTACTGGTGGCCTGCCTTCTGCTTCATGCTGGCCGGGGCAGTTTTTGATTTCTGCGACGGTGCCGCCGCACGCCTTCTTGGCGCATATTCGGACATCGGCAAGGAGCTGGACTCGCTGAGTGACATGGTCACCTTCGGGCTGGCTCCTGCACTGATGTTCTTCTCATGGTATTATAAGGTAAATACCGACTACCCGTCATGGGTAGCTTTCATTGCGTTGATAATTGCTCCGCTGTCGGCCGTCCGTCTGGCAAAGTTCAATCTCGACGACCGTCAGAAGACCGGCTTCATCGGGCTTCCCACTCCGTCGCTGGCCATGATTGTAGGCTCTTTGACTGCGTATGGCCATGTATGCATGCAGAACGGGGTGGACGGCGTCCTGCTCAGGCTGCTCTGCAGCAGCTGGTTCATCCCCGTTGCCTCTGTCTTCCTGGCCCTGATGCTCATCAGCGAAATCCCCATGTTCTCTCTCAAAGGCGGTGCAGATTCGAAGAGAGTTGCTGTCATCAGGAAGATAGTCATGATATCGGCGGTGCTGATAATTATCCTCTGCATCATATTCAGGCCGCAGGGCGTTCCGTTCTTCGCTCTGTTCTTCCTGATGATTTTCTTCTTCTTCGCGTGGTATCTGATCGCCCAGATACTGACGCTCCTCGTGCCCGATCAGGCTCAAAAATGACTTTTCGTCGATAAAATCGCCGGTTTCGTCTATTTTATTTTCTCAGCATTGTGACTTGGTTAATTTTGCGACAAAACAAATTAACACAAGTTAGCGATGAGAAGGATTTTTCTAGTGGCGCTGTGCATCCTCAGCCTTTCGGCCCGCCCGGCTGAAGCTCGTCAGTGGACTCTGAGGGAATGCATTGATTATGCGCGTACCAACAACATCCAGGTGCAGAATGCTCAACTGAACCAGGCTGCGGCCGAGGAGACATTGCTCCAGGCCCAGGCTTCGAGGTTCCCGACCCTTAACGCTTCCGCTTCCCAGAACATCTCCCTGCAGAACGGATCCGATCCGTATTACAGCGGCAATTACGGCCTGCAGAGCGGTGTTACGCTGTATAACGGAGGCCGCATTGTCAACAACATACGTCAGGCCGAGATAAACGCGCTTGCGGGCGAATATGACATAGAAGCCGCAAGGAACAACATAGAAGTGGCAGTTACCCAGGCCTATCTCAATATCCTCTACGCCAAGGAGAGTGTCACCACTTCCCAGAACAACGTCGAGGCTGCCAAGGCTCAGTGGGAGAGGGCTAAGGCCATGTACGAAGAAGGTTCCATCAGCCTGAGCGAATATGCCCAGATGGAGAGCCAGTACAGCAGCGATGTCTATCAGCTCACTGTCAACGAGTCTTCGCTCGCCCAGTCTACACTGAATCTCAAACAGCTGCTGGAGCTCGGACTGAACGAGGATTTTGCAGTATTTTATCCCGAAATAGGAGACGAGGACGTGGTGGCAGTCCTTCCTTCCGTCGCTGAAGTTTACAATGTGGCTGAAGATATCCTTCCCGACATGAAGAGCGGACGTCTCGGCATCGAGGCTGCCAGGCTTAATGAAGACATTGCCTCGGCATCCGGCATTCCTTCCATCTCGGCCTCGGCTTCAGTATCGACCCACAACATTTACAACATGTCCCGTTCGTTTGCCGACCAGCTTGCCGACAATGTCTCGGGCGGAGTGGGGCTCACCCTTTCAATCCCCATCGTGAACGGCCGTTCTGTGAAAACGACCAAGGCCAGGGCCAAAATCCAGACCCAGCAGGCCGCTCTGAATTACGCCAGCTCCCAGAAGAATCTGCTGTCTACGCTGGAAGGCCTCTATCAGGATGTGGTTTCCGCCCAGAGCCGTTACCAGGCAGCTCAGAAGAAGCTCCAGAGCGCCGAGTTGAGCTACAACCTTGCCAGCGAGAAGTACAACGAAGGCATGGTTAATCCGGTGGAGCTGCTCACCGAAAAGAATACATATCTGGCAGCGCAGCAGGAGCTCCTGCAGGCTAAATATCAGGCAATCCTGTGCCGCCAGCTCCTCAATTTCTATCAAGGCATTCCAATCGAAATATAATATTATCCATATATGAAAAAGACAATCAAACAGGCAGTAAGCGCAATGGCACTGTGCGCAGCCGTAGCTATCGTTACATCATGTTTAGGCGCTTCCAATAAAACTGCCTTCGACACTGTCACCATCCAGAAAGGCAGCATCACCCGCAGCGTCACTGCCACAGGCACAATCGAACCCATCAACCAGGTGGAAGTCGGCACCCAGGTGTCCGGAATAGTCGACAAGCTCTATGCTGACTACAACTCTGAAGTGAAGAAAGGCCAGCTGCTGGCCGAGATGGACCGCACCAATCTTATCGCAGACCTCAATTCCGTCACCGCCATGCTCAACCAGGCCGAAGTGGAGTATAACTACCAGCTGAAAAACTACGAGCGCAGCAAACGCCTCCACGAGAAAGGCCTCATCAGCGACACTGACTATGAGAGCGCCGAATATCAGTATTCTACTTCCAAGCTCCAGCTCGAGCGTCAGCGCTCAGAGATCAGCAAGGCTCGCCGCAATCTGGAATACGCTACAATCACTTCTCCCATCGACGGAGTGGTGCTGAGCCGCGAGGTTGACGAGGGCCAGACAGTTGCTGCCGGCCTGAATACCCCGACTCTCTTCAAGCTGGCCGCCGACCTCACCCAGATGCAGGTTGTGGCTTCAGTGGACGAAGCTGACATCGGAGTGGTTTCGGAAGGGCAGAGAGTGTCTTTCACTGTCGACGCTTTCCCCGATGACGTTTTCGAAGGCAGCGTGTCTCAGGTAAGGCTCAATCCCCAGACAACATCAAACGTTACTACCTACCAGATAATCGTCAACGCTCCCAACGAAGACCTCAAGCTGAAGCCCGGTCTGACTGCCAACATCACCATATACACCGCAGAGAGGAACGATGTATTCACTGTGCCTATGAAGGCTCTGCGCTTCGCTCCCAACGAGAGTCCCGATCCCAACGACGGCAACACCCTGTGGCTGATGAAAGATGACGTTCCGACCCCCGTGACAGTCACCGTCGGCATCAATGACGGCATAAACTGCGTGGTCGAGGGCGATGACATCAAGGCCGGCGACGTGGTAATCACGGAATATGTGTCTCTGGATGCTCTTATCGCCCGCAAGAGAGAAGGAACTGACGGTTCAATAGTTATCGGAAGGTAAAATCATGGGAACCAATAATATCATCAGAGTCGAGGACGTCCATCGCAATTTCGTGGTGGGAGAGGAGACCGTGCGCGCCCTGCGAGGTGTCTCCTTCACCATCAAGGAGGGCGAGTTCGTCACCATCATGGGCAGCAGCGGCTCGGGCAAATCCACCCTGCTGAACCTGCTGGGATGTCTCGACACACCCACGTCGGGTGAATATTTCCTCGACGAAATCTCAGTCCGCACTATGGACGGCAACCGCCGTGCGACGCTGCGCAACCGGAAGATCGGCTTCGTGTTCCAGTCGTACAACCTGCTGCCGAAGACCACGGCTCTCGAGAATGTCGAACTGCCTCTCTTCTATAATCCCGGCGTATCGGCATCAGCGCGTAAGCAGAGAGCCCTTAAAGCGCTGGACGCAGTGGGCCTTTCCGACCGCATCAACCACCGTTCCAACCAGATGTCCGGCGGACAGCAGCAGAGGGTGGCCATCGCAAGGGCCCTGGTCAACGATCCCGTGCTGATCCTTGCCGACGAGGCCACCGGTAACCTCGATACTCGTACATCCTACGAAATCCTGGCGTTGTTCCAGAAACTCCACAGAGAGGGACGCACCATAGTGTTCGTCACCCACAACCCCGAAATCGCGTCGTTCAGCAGCAGGAACATAGTTCTCAAGGACGGCCGTATAATCGACGACAAGTATAACGACAACATCCAGTCGGCAGCCGAGGCTCTGGCAGCCATGCCGCCGGAGGAAGACTAGGGAGGACAGGCTATGAATTATGCAAATCTTTTCAAGATAGCCATCAAGGCCATCCGCAACAACAAGATCCGTTCGCTGCTGACGATGCTCGGCATCATAATCGGCATCACGGCAGTTATCCTCATGATTTCCCTCGGGCAGGGCGCCAAGTCGACCATCAAGGGTGAAATTTCTTCCATAGGTTCAAACCTTATCAATATATGGCCCACGAGCGCTGACGAGAGCGGAGCGCGCAGGAGCGCGGCTGACATGCAGTCGCTGAAGATGAGCGACTACGAGGCTCTCAGGCGCGAGGCCAGATATCTGCGCTATATCTCTCCTTCGTTCTCCCGCAGCGGCCAGGCCATCAACGGCAACAACAACACGCCGACTACAATCTACGGAGTAAATACCGAATACCTCGAGATCCAGGGCTTCGATCTACTGGCCGGGGAGATGTTCACCGAAGAGAATATCCGCGAAATCGCCAAGGTCTGCCTGCTCGGCCAGACTGTGGTCGACGAGCTCTTCGACGGTGACAGCCAGGCGGCGCTCGGCAGCGTCATCCGCTTCAACAATTTGCCCCTCAGGGTTATAGGTGTACTGAAGTCGAAAGGCTCCAGCGCCATGGGTTCCGACCAGGACGACATAATCGTAGCTCCCTATACCATGGTGCAGAAGAGGGTGATGGCCATAGACTACATTCCTTCTATAGTAGCATCCGGCCTCAGCGAAGAGTATTCCGGACAGGCTATCGACGAGATAACCGCCATCCTGCGCCAGCAGCCCGGCATCAAGGGCGACGCCAAGAACAATTTCAGGGTCATGTCGATGGACGAGATCCTTGATACAATCGACCAGGTGATGAACACCCTCACTCTGCTGCTTGCAGCGATAGCATTCATCTCCCTGATTGTGGGCGGCGTCGGCATCATGAACATTATGTACGTGTCGGTTACTGAGCGTACCAGGGAGATCGGCCTGCGTATGTCAATAGGCGCAAAGTCCAACCAGATAATGATGCAGTTCCTCATCGAGGCCGTTGTGATAAGCGTCACGGGCGGTATTATCGGCATCCTGTCCGGACTCGTACTGAACGGA
>JAFZKU010000134.1 GCA_017551785.1 Bacteroidales bacterium
CCGCAGGGGCCTCATCCACCCCATCGACTCGGCGAACCTCATCGAGTTCGGCAAGGCCATCGAAAAGGAATTTGCCCACAACTATGCCGGGCAAGCGAAGTTTGAAGCCAGCAACGTGCGCGGGGGTTCCCGCCGCTTCGCAGCTTCGCAGGTGGCCGGCAATGGCTACTGGGCCACTGACGACGGCGTAACCGAAGCCTCCCTGACCGCCAGCTTCCGCCACCCCGTCACGCTCAGCAAGATCGTGCTGCAGGAACACATCACCCTCGGCCAGAGGGTGCAGGCATTCACCGTCGAAGCACTGATTGACGGCCAGTGGCAGCTCATCGAAAGCCAGACCACCATCGGCCACAAGCGCATATTAAGATTTGACCCGGTGACAACCAGTGCCATCCGGGTCAACATCACGGCCGCTAAGGCCTGCATCGCGCTCGACAACGTCGGGCTCTACTAAGCATTACAACTTGTACTGCACGGCGGCGTGCTCGATGGGCAGCGCTGCCTTGTAGCTTTGGATGTAGCGGTTGAAGCCTTCTACGTCGACAGGGTCAGGTGCAATCTGGGTACCTGTATTGCCGGCGAATACCACGTTGTCCAGGTAATCCGGCAGAGTCAGGCCGGAAGGATTGTTCACCATGAAGCCGGCGAGCAGGGCGATGCCCCACGCTCCGCCTTCTCCTGCAGTCTCCATCACGGAGATGGGCGAGTTCAGGGCGGCAGCCAGCATCTTCTGGCCCACCTTAGGTGTAGTGAAGTAACCTCCGTGACCCATGATACGGTCGACCTTGACCTGCTCCTCGTTGAAGAGGATGTCGTTGCCTATCTTCAGCACTCCGATGGCTCCGTAGAGCTGGGCACGCATGAAGTTGGCAAGCGAGAACTTGTCGTTGGCAGAGCGCACGAAGAGCGGACGGCCGTCCATCAGGCCGGTGACAGGTTCGCCGGAGATGTAGTTGTAGGCCATTAGCCCGCCGCAGTCGCCGTCGCCGTTGAGGGCTGCGTTGAAAAGCGTAGTGTAGAGAGCGTTGGTATCCTGCTTCACTCCGAGCAGCTCCTGATACTCCTTGAAGATGTTCACCCAGGCGTTAATCTCGCTGGTGCAGTTGTTACAGTGTACCATCGCAACGAGCGAACCGTCGGGAGTGGTCACCATATCCAGCACTTCGTAAGGCTTGGTCAGCGGCTTCTCCAGTACAATCATCGAGAAAGAGCTGGTGCCGGCGCTGACGTTGCCGGTACGCTGGCGCACTGCATTGGTGGCGACCATGCCGGTGCCTGCGTCACCCTCGGGAGGACATACAGGCACACCTGCCTGCAGGTGTCCGCTCACATCGAGCAGCTTAGCTCCCTCAGCAGTAAGAGCGCCCGCATTCTCGCCGGCCATGAGAACCTTCGGCAGGATATCGAGCAGTTTCCACTTGAAGCCACGGGGCTCTATGAGTTTGTCGAACTTGGCGACCATAGTCGCATCATAAGTCTTGGTGAAAGGATCCACGGGGATCATACCCGAAGCATCACCCACACCCAGCACCTTCTCGCCTGTCAGTTTCCAGTGGATGTAGCCGGCGAGCGTGGTGAGGAAGTCAATCTTTGACACGTGCTCCTCACCGTCGATGATGGCTTCATAGAGGTGGCTGATGCTCCAGCGGAGCGGGATGTTGTAGTTGAAAAGCTCTGACAGTTCTGCTGCCGCCTTGCTGGTGTTGGTGTTGCGCCAGGTGCGGAAAGGCACCATGATCTCGCCTTTCTTGTCGAAGGGCATGTAGCCGTGCATCATGGCGGAGAATCCGATCGCGGCCAGCGACTTGATCTCGCAGCCGTAGTCGGCCTTCACGTTCTTGCGCAGGTCGGCGTAGCAGTCCTGAAGACCGGTCCAGATAGCTTCGATGCTGTAAGTCCACAGGCCGTCGACCAGCTGGTTCTCCCAAGTGTGGGAGCCCTGTGCGATGGGCTTGTTTTCAGGGTCGATAAGTACGGCCTTGATGCGGGTGGAGCCAAACTCGATGCCGAGGATGGCCTTGCCTTCTTTGATGATTTGCTCTGCAGTCATAATCCGAGAATTACATCAGCGCTTTGTTGAGCATATAATAAACTTCGTTGTTGCGGAGATTCTGCTTGAAGTCGGCAATGTTTGTCTGCTTGTTGATGCGGACATATTCGATGCCGGTCATCTCGGCGAAGTCATCCCAGTACTCCTCGTCTATGTCGTATGAGAAGGCGCTGTGGTGAGTACCGCCAGCCAGGATCCATGCGCCGGCACCGATCTCGAAGGTGGGCTGGGGAATCCAGAGGGCGCTGGCCACGGGCAGGTGAGGCATAGGCTTCGGCTTGATGCACTCTACTGTCTGAGAGATGAGGCGGAAGCGGTTGCCGAGATCTACGATGGTAGCCTTGATGCCGGGGCCGGTTTTGGATGTGAACACCAGACGGGCGGTCTGCTGCTTGCGGATGCCGATGCCGAGGAAGTGAACTTCGAGCTTGGGCTTGTCCTCTACTGCGATGAGCGGGCAGATTTCGAGCATGTGGCTCTGCAGGCATGAAGAACGGTCGCCGGCGAAGTTGAGGGTGTAGTCCTCAAGGAACGAGCAGCCGGTGGGCAGACCCTGCTGCATCACCCAGAGGGTGCGTACGAGGCATGCGGTCTTCCAGTCGCCTTCGGCGCCGAAACCGTAACCTTCGGCCATCAGGCGCTGTGAAGCCAGGCCGGGGATCTGGTCGAAGCCGCAGAAGTCGGGAGCATTGATGTCGGCGTCGCCGAGGTCGTCGAAGTTGGTGGTGAAGGCGGTGGCACCTTCGTCCTTCAGCACGCGGCGCAGGGCGATTTCAGCTTTGGCGCTGTTCTTCACCTTCTCCCAGTATACTTCCGGACCACTCTCGTCGATCTTTATTTCATAGAGCTTCTTGTACTCCTCTACGAGGGCGTCAGCCTCCGCATCGGTCACCTTCTTATAATACTCCATCAAATTGCTGACAGGGTAGTAATCTACGTGATAACCCAGGCGCTGCTCGAACTCTACGCGGTCACCGTCGGTAACGGCAACGTTGTTCATGTTCATGCCGAACATGAGGCAGCGTACGTCATGAGCGTCGCGGACACCGGCGGCAACGCGGGCCCAGACTGCAATCTTCTTCTGGACATCTGCATCTTTCCAGTAGCCGCAGACAACTTTGCGGCGTACGCGCATGCGGGTGCAGATATGGCCGAACTCGATGTCGCCGTGGGCGCTCTGGTTCAGGTTCATGAAGTCCATGTCGATCTTGTCCCAGGGGATTTCGGCATTGTACTGGGTGTGGAAATGGAGCAGAGGCTTCTGCAGCTGCTGCAGACCTTTGATCCACATCTTGGCGGGCGAGAAAGTGTGCATCCATGTGATGATACCGATACACTTCTCATCGTTGTTGGCCGCGAGCATAACGGCTTCAACCTCCTTGGAACTGTTGGCAGTGCCCTTATAAACGATCTTGACAGGGATGTTGCCGGAGGCGTTGAGCCCCTCGACCATTTCTTTTGAGTGTCCGTCTACTTGAACCACAGCGTCACCTCCGTAAAGGAGCTGCGCACCGGTGACGAACCAGACTTCATAGTTGTTAAAAAGCATACGTATTGATTTTAGTTATTAGATATCACTCTGTTTCTACAAATTTAGTTAAATTTGCCTATTACGTAAATTATTCATCCGAAATTAACTGTTATGGCTTCATTAGACTGGATAGTGATTGCGCTTTTTGTCGCAGCTATGGTCTGGATTATCATGTCGGTAGTCCGCAAGAAAAAAGACAATTCATCTGATTATTTCCTTAGCGGCCGCGACGCCACCTGGATCGCCATCGGTGCATCCATCTTCGCGTCGAACATCGGTTCTGAGCACCTCATCGGCCTCGCCGGCAGCGGTGCTTCGAGCGGTCTGGCCATGGCGCACTGGGAGATCCAGGGCTGGATGATCCTGATCCTGGCCTGGGTGTTCGTGCCGTTCTACGAGCGAAGCATGGTCTACACCATGCCCGAGTTCCTCGAGAAACGCTACAACCGCAGCTCGCGCAAGATATTGACTTACATTTCCCTCATCAGCTACGTACTCACCAAGGTTGCCGTTACCGTTTACGCCGGCGGCCTCGTGTTCCAGCAGGTGTTCGGCATCGAGAGCATCAATATCTTCGGTGCGAGTGTCGACTTCTTCTGGGTAGCCGCTATCGGTCTTGTGATACTTACAGCAATTTATACGGTAATCGGAGGTATGGAGTCAGTGCTGAAGACTTCAGTGCTGCAGACTCCCATCCTGCTGCTGGGTTCCATCGTGATCCTCATCCTCGGATTCAAGGAGCTCGGCGGCTGGCAGAACATGCTTGACCTCTGCAACGTAACTCCCGCATACGAAGGCGCCCAGGGTTCTATGTCCCACTTGATGAGACCGATCAGCGACCCTCAGTACCCGTGGCTCGGAGCTCTGCTCGGTTCAGCTATAATCGGTTTCTGGTACTGGTGCACCGACCAGTTCATCGTCCAGAGGGTTCTTTCCGGCCGTGACCAGAAGCAGGCCCGCAGGGGTGCCATCTTCGGAGCTTATCTGAAGCTTCTGCCCGTGTTCCTCTTCCTCATCCCCGGTATGATCGCATTCGCTCTCGCACGCGGCGCCGCCACCGGAGCTCTTGACACCGAACTCGGCCGCCAGCTCGCCCCGGTGCTCACCAACGGCGACGTGGCCTTCCCTCTGCTGGTTGCCAAACTTCTGCCCGCCGGCTTCAAGGGAGTCGTTGTCTGCGGTATCCTCGCAGCCTTGATGAGCTCTCTGGCTTCACTGTTCAACTCATCAGCCATGCTGTACACCATCGACGTATACAAGCCCAAGCATCCCGATGTATCTGAGCAGAAACTCGTGAAAGTGGGCCGTATCGCAACCATCATAATCGTAACCCTCGGTATCCTCTGGATTCCCGTGATGAAGAGCATCGGAGACGTGCTTTATCTCTACCTGCAGGATGTCCAGTCAGTGCTGGCTCCCGGTATCGCCGCTGCCTTCCTGATGGGTGTATGCTGGAAGAAAGCTACTCCTAAGGGCGGCCAGTGGGCATTGATCACCGGTCTGGTAATCGGTCTTGTCCGCCTCGGCGCCAAGGTCATCTACACCACCGCATGGGGCGAGGGACTCGGCTCAAGCCTCTTCCGCACCGTATTCTACGATTTCAACTGGCTCTTCTTCTGCGGCTGCATGCTGATTGTCTGCCTGCTTGTCTGCATCATCGTCAGCCTTTGCAGCAAACCGAAACCCGAAGAGGAAATCAGGGGTCTCGTGTTCGGCACCGCCACTGCAGAGCAGAAGGCTGTCACCCGTCGCAGCTGGAACGGCTGGGATATCTTCCACACCTGCGTAATCCTCGGTTTCACCATTGCATTCTACATTTATTTCTGGTAGCATGTTAGAGTCTTTGAAACAGGAAGTGTTCGAGGCCAACCTGAGCCTCGTCACCCACGGGCTGGTGATCTTCACCTGGGGTAACGTAAGCGCCATCGACCGCGCCAGCGGCCTGGTTGTAATCAAACCCTCGGGAGTCGATTACGACGTCATGAAGGCATCCGACATGGTGGTTGTCGACCTCGACGGCAAAGTGGTGGAAGGCGACCTTCGCCCTTCTTCCGACACCCCGACCCACATAGCCCTCTACAAGGCATTCCCCAATATCGGCGGAGTGGTCCACACCCATTCCACCTACGCCACCGCATGGGCGCAGGCAGGGCGTGACATCCCCAATATAGGCACCACCCATGCCGACTATTTCCACGACGACATCCCCTGCACCCGCGACATGAAGAAGAGCGAGGTCTTCGGAGAGTACGAAAAAGAGACCGGCAATGTGATTGTAGAGCGCTTCAAAGGCATGAATCCCGATGACACGCCGGCTGTCCTGGTAAAGAACCACGGCCCCTTTGCCTGGGGCACCGACGCCGCCAACGCCGTGCACAACGCCGTAGTGCTGGAGCAGGTTGCTAAGATGGCTTTCATCTCTTCTACCCTGCACATCCCCACCCTCGATGTGGTAAAGCACGTTCCTTCGATGAACAAGCACCTGATCGAGAAGCACTACAGCCGCAAACACGGCCCCGGAGCATATTACGGACAAAAGAAAAAATAGAAAACAGATATGAAAAAGACTTTATTCCTTTTGATGGCAGC
>JAFZKU010000135.1 GCA_017551785.1 Bacteroidales bacterium
GGCATCTTTCGTCACGCCGCCGATGAGAGAGGTGTCTCTCGAATACTCCCTGTCTTCGCTGAAAAAGGGCTGCCAGAAATGCGAAACCAGATAGTTTGCATAGTCTTCCGGAGTGGAGATCATTGCCGGAACTTTGGGCATAGGGAACGGCTGGGGGCCGACCTTGTCCTTGCAGGAGGTTGTAAGGGCTAATACAATGGCTATTACGAGAGCTGCGCGGCGGGTCATATCAGGCGGTTTTGATGCAAGTAATAAAAAATTGCTATATTTGCCGTCGAAATTAAGTTAACTAAACCTAAAAAACAATGAAGAAACTTATTATTGCAATCTCTGTATTGTTTTTGTCTCTGACTGTTGCACAGGCACAGCCCTACAAAGCTGCCTTCGGTCTTGAGGGTGGTTTCGGTGGTGTAGGTGTTACCTACAAACAGTTCACCGGCCCGTCAAACTTCTTTGACTACAAAGCCAACCTTCGTTTTGGTAAAGGTTATACCAGCCTGATGGTTACTGATACTTTTGACTGGAACGTTCCTATCACTGGTGGTCTCCAGTTCTTCTATGGTCTTGGTGTAGGCGTAGGTGCTACTTTCGCATCTACTTCTGTATTCTCAGCAGCAGTATTCGGAAACCTCGGTTTTGAGTACGCATTCAGCGCAGTTCCTTTCGCTATCTCTATCGACTGGAACCCTGGCTACTACATGTCTATTGCCAACGGCCTTTACGGTGCCTTCGGCTGGGATCACTATGTTGCTAACGTAGGCCTCAAATACACCTTCTAATTCCTGAAGGTCTTACAATAAAAAAGGCTGGCCATCACGGTCAGCCTTTTTTATTACGGTACCGGATCGTAGCCGCTTCCGCCCCAGGGGTGGCAGCGGAGCAGGCGGCGCAGGGCGAGCCATCCGCCTTTTAGGATGCCGTACTTGGTGATAGCTTCGAAGGCATACTGACTGCAGGTGGGGGTGTAGCGGCAGTGGCTGCCCAGGTATGGCGAAATGCAGATCTTGTAGAAGCGGATGAGCTTCAGAGCTGGCCATGCGAAGACCTTCCGGACGGTCATGAGCACTTTATTCATGGCTCCCATTCTGATTATCGCTTTCGGCCACAAAAAGGGGTGTTTCCGTGGCCGGATCGGCCGGTGCGGCGATTTTTGCGGCTACGGCCTCGAACGCTTCCGTGACAGCCTTCTCGATGACGGCGTAGTCGCAGACCTCCGGGGCGCGGTAGAAGAACAAGAAATCGGCGCTGAAGCTTTCCGGCAGGAGCGAGCGGTTGAGACGGATAGCCTCGCGGGTGCGGCGCTTGAGCAGATTGCGCTTCACAGCCCTCTTGAAAGTCCTCTTGGGTACAGACACTGCGAAACGGCAGCCGCCGGCATCGGGGCCATCTGCGGCCTCAGCCTCGCGAGCAAACCAATAAACCTTGAAGACAGCATTGTAAAGCGTGCTCCCCTTATCTAGAAGAGCCTGGAAGGCCTTGCGGTGATGCAGCCTGACGCTCTTGGGATAAGTCAGCGTAGCCATGGCGCGCCCTTCAGCTATTTGCTGAAATAGTTAGAGAGAGCAGCAGCTATTGACGGAGATTCGGGAGTGGGAGCCTCGATCTCGATGTTGAGAGAAGCGTCCTTGGCGGCCTTGGCCGTACCTTTCCCGTAAGTGGCGAGAAGGAGGTCTTTCTGGGTGAACTCGGGGAAGTTCTGGAACAGCGACTTCACGTCGGAAGGGCTGTAGAAGACCACCATTCCGTATTTCGACAGGTCTACGTTCTGCTTGATGTCGCTGCACACCGTGCGGACCAGGATGGCGCTGCCGAAATTGTATTTGGCATTGGTGAACATGGCCTTGACGTCGCTGCGCAGAGAGTCGGTGCATGAGATGAGGAACTTCTCGTTCTTGTGCTTTGTGCCGATGCAGTCGATGAGTGAAGCCGAAGTGCCGTTGCCGAAGAATATCTTGCGCTTGCGATAGACAATGTATTTCTGGAGATAGAGCGCGATGGCTTCAGACTGGCAGAAATACTTCATGGTCTCCGGGATGGTCACGCGCATCTTCTTTGCCAGATTGAAGAAAGAATCTATGGCGGTGCGAGAGCTGAAGACGATGGCCGTATAATCCAGGATATTGACTCTCTGGGAGCGGAAATCGTTCAGACTCACCGGTTCAACCTTGAAAAAGGGGATGAAATCTATATCAAGACCGTATTTGTTGACAAGATCGGTATAGGGAGACCCTGCAGTGGGAGCAGGTTGTGATATCAAAATCCTCTTCTTGCTATCTAACATACTCATAATGAAATAATTGCACTAACCAGTAAGCCTGCCGGCAATAATTCAAGTGCGCAAAGATATAAAAAACAGAAGAAAATAGAAAAACCAGCCTCCAGAAGGTACTTGCAAGCCCTTGTGCAGTACATCACGAAACATAGTGAAAAAACGGCTATCAGGTATATCCTGGCGAAGCCGTCGGTGCCATGTCCGAACAGCAGCGGCACAAGGAACGCCGGGATGGAAAGCAAGGATGCCACGACCAGCGTGACCCTGCCGGAATTGCGGATGATGCCCAGACAGCCGGAGCAGTCCTTATACCAGGCAGTGAACTGGAAAAGGAGAACCCTCAGCAGCAAATATGCGGCTATAATAGCGAACATATACAGGATGTTCATCGAGGTCCAGCCCCTGGCGTATACTAGCATGGCCAGCGCCGGCAGACAGATGATGCTGGTAGCATTGACTGCCGACAGCGAGGTCTGGTTCTCGCAGAGACTCTGGAGCTTGGTGCTGCTGCCGAAGAAAGTGCTGATAGAAAGCGACGAGGCGAGCACTATCCTGTGGAAGAAATAGATGCAATACAGAAGGACGGCCAGCACCAGAATCGTCGTCTGCCAGTTGTGAGCGGGGACTGAAGAGCCAGCAACAGTGTCGGCATAGGCAGCGATTTTGGAGCTGCCAGGCCAGGCATTGTCGAGAGTCTGTAGAAAAACGGTCATCAAACGTCAATTGCCCCTTTTTGCATAATATCCCATGCTTTTGAGGAGA
>JAFZKU010000136.1 GCA_017551785.1 Bacteroidales bacterium
CGTCCTCGATGAGGTTGGCGCAGTTGATACCGATCTTTGTCTCGGTCTCGTTCGGAGCGGTGAAAGTGGCGGGCTCCAGCGGAGTGTTGTCCTCTACAAAGAGATCGATCTTGTCTACCGGGATGATGGCCTCGCCCCAGCTGCGCGGAACGTGCTTGTTGATGACGGCGATGACTGTCTTGGCGCACTCGATTGCAGCGAGGGTAGCGTCAACAGAGGTGCCGAGCGATACGAAACCGTGCTTGTCCGGAGGGCAGACCTGGATCATGGCTACGTCGCAAGGGAGGACGCCGGCCCTGTAAAGCTTCTGGGTCTCGCTCAGGAAGATAGGAATATAGTCGGCATATCCGGCCTGGACGTTCTTGCGGACGTTGCCTCCTACGAAGAATGCCTGGTGGAAGAAGATGCCTTCATATTTCGCATCGGTGTAAGGGGCGGGACCCTCGGTGTGAAGGTGGTGGATGAAGACGTTCTTCAGCTCTCCTGCATCGCCGCGGCGGCAAAGGGCCTGGATGAGCACCTGGGGTGCACTGGCTACGCTGCTGAAGTGGATGTGGTCGCCACTTTTGACAACCTTCACAGCTTCATCGGCGCTTATGAATTTGATATTTTTCATGTATGTTAATTGTTTGATATGAGTCCAAAACGCAATCAACAAAGATATGAAAAAAATGATAACTTTGCGGCAATTAAAGCATACGAAGATGAACAACCGCGAAGAACAACTCAAAGCTTTCAACCGCCTCCTGGACGTTATGGACGACCTGAGGGAAAAATGCCCCTGGGACCGCAAGCAGACCAACGAGAGTCTGCGACCCAACACAATCGAGGAAGTATACGAACTGAGCGACACCATCCTTCGCGGCGACAAGGCCAATATGGCCAAGGAGCTGGGCGATGTGCTGCTTCACGTAGTGTTCTACGCCAAGATAGGTTCAGAGACCGGCGACTTCGATATCGCCGACGTATGCAACAAGCTTTGTGACAAGCTCATCTATCGTCACCCCCACGTTTATGGCGACGTAGCTGCCGAGACTGCCGGCCAGGTGGTGAAGAACTGGGAGCAGCTGAAGCAGACCGAGAAGGACGGCAACAAGACCGTACTCGGCGGCGTGCCGGAGAGCCTGCCCCCGCTGCTGAAGGCTTACCGCATGCAGGACAAGGCCCGTGCCGTGGGCTTCGACTGGGAAGACAAGCAAGACGTGTGGGACAAGGTTACCGAGGAGATTGCCGAGTTCCGCGCCGAACTCATGTACATGGAAAACGACGAGAGCAACCGCGACAGGACCCAGAATGAGCTGGGCGACCTGCTGTTCTCGCTAGTGAACGCATCCCGCCTCTACGACCTCAATCCTGACACCGCCCTCGAGATGACCTGCCGCAAGTTCCGCGCACGCTTCAATTACGTCGAGGCCGAGGCTGCAAAGAAGGGCCTCAAGCTCAAGGATATGACTCTCGGCGAGATGGACGAGCTCTGGGAAGAAGCAAAGGCCAAAGGCATCAAGTAATTCAATAGGCATAAAATGACCCAACCCTGGCAGGAAAGGACTCTGCTCCTGATGGGCGAAGAAGCTCTGCAGAAGCTTGCTGACTCCGTGGTGGCTGTGATAGGCCTCGGCGGAGTGGGCGCCTATGCTGCGGAGATGCTGACCCGCGCCGGAGCGGGAAGGCTGATCCTGCTGGACAGCGACTGCGTGGCCGAAAGCAACAAGAACCGCCAGCTGCTCGCCCTGGACTCCAACATGGGCCGCAAGAAGACAGAGGTGATGGCCGCACGGCTGCGAGACATCAACCCTTCGCTGGAACTCACCCTGATCGACGAATATCTTACTCAGGAGAATGTGGCTTCGCTGCTCGGGCCACACAAGCTTGATTTTCTGGTCGATGCCATTGACACTCTCACCCCGAAGCTTTCCCTGATCCACTACTGTGTTAACGCTGGCATACCGCTGGTGAGCTCTATGGGCTCAGGGGCCAAATACGACGCCACCAAGGTCCGCATCACCGACCTTTCCAAATCATATAACTGTCCGCTGGCCTACATAGTCCGCAAAAAACTCCGCAAGATGGGTATTGAAAAAGGCTTCCCCGTTGTCTTCTCGGAAGAACTGCCCGATGAGAACGCCATAGTCGAAACGCGCGGCGAAACCAACAAGAAATCTCAGGTCGGCACAGTCTCCTATCTGCCCGCAGTATTCGGCTGCGTCTGCGCCCAGGCCGCCATCCGCCACATCACGGGAAAATGACTACTTCACTGTCTTGCCGAAGGGGAGCAGGGCGGGGATTATCATCTTGAAGTGCTGCATACCGAAGGGGATGCCGACGATGGTGATGCAGAGTACGACGCCGAAAATGAGATGTATCAGGGAGATCTCCCACCAGCCGGTGAGGATCCATATGACATTCATCACTGTCGACAGACAGCTGGGCTCGTCCGGTTTGTCGACAATCTCATGGCCGAAAGGCCACATGCTGTACGTGCCGAACTTGAATAGCTGCACGCCAAAGGGAATACCGATAATGGTAAGGCACAGCCCCACACCCACTATGTAGTACAACAATCCCACAATGAAACCGCCCAGCAGGAACCAGGCTATATTGCCGAAGGTATTCATGTCAATCAAGCATTTATCTGTGCGAAATTAGCAAATAATATGGGAAAGCAGCGCCTTCTCAGGCCGTAAATTGCTATATTTGGGATAACTTAAACCGAAACTGACTATGCGTAAATATTCCGTTTTCCTGCTGACCATACTTGCAGTCATTTTCACAGGCTGCACGGCAAACAAGACAAAAGACGGCTACAGACTCAACGACGAGGGAGCGATAATAACTCCTACACCGGAGCGCGAAAAAGGCCAGACCGACGTGCTGGGACTCACCGTACCCGCGATGGATACCGTCCGCGTAGGCTTCGTAGGGCTCGGAATGAGGGGCAGCGACGCAGTAGTGCGCTACACCTACGTCCCCGGCGTCAAGATCACGGCCATATGCGACGTCGAGCCGGACCGCGTCAAGGCCTCGCAGGAAGACCTTGCGAAACGCGGTTTCCCCGCCGCAGCCGGATATACCGGCAGCACAGAAGCCTTCAAGCAACTTTGCGAGAATCCTGACGTAGACCTCGTGTATATCTGCACCGACTGGGTGCATCACGTACCCGTAGCCCTCTATGCCATGGAACACGGCAAGCACGTAGCTATCGAAGTGCCTTCGGCATATTCTCTGGAGGACTGCTGGGCTCTGGTGAACATGGCCGAGAAAAAGCGCCTTCACTGCATGATCCTGGAGAACTGCTGCTACGATTTCTTCGAGCTGTCCGCCCTGCAGATGGCCCGCGAAGGTCTCTTCGGCGAAGTGATTCACGCCGAGGGCTCATACCTCC
>JAFZKU010000137.1 GCA_017551785.1 Bacteroidales bacterium
AGTCCCAAATTCAAAAGGGTCTTGACTCGTTAGCTCAGTTGGTAGAGCACAGCACTTTTAATGCTGGGGTCTTGGGTTCGAGCCCCAAACGGGTCACAAGAAAAGCCACTAGCGATAGTGGCTTTTCTTGTTCTCGGTGGGGGGGCTTTTCTTGTGACTTGTCGGATGCTCACGCATCCTCCTTTTCTGACCCCTCCTTTAATGGTTCCCTCAGGGAACCAATTGTGTCAGGTACTTGCGGTTTTCCTTTGTGACATGTTGGATGCTCGCGCATCCTCCCTTTTCTGACCCCATAAAGGAGAGGCTATGCGGCTCTTGCCATGGTCAGCAAGAATCGCCCGAAACTTCCGGACCGTGGCGCAGTTTTCAGCAGAAACGTCCTTTTTCCTGCCTTGGTCAGCAAGAATTGCCCGAAACTTCCGGACCGTGGCAAACTTAGGCTCTAGAACTTCTTCTGCACGCCCATGAAGACGATGGCGCCGGTGCTGACTTCGCTGATGGCGTAGATGAAGGGGCGGTCGACTTTGAAGACTATGTGCTCCTGGCGGGGGATGGAGCTGGTGAGCTCCATGCCGATGTATGATACTGCGGCGGCCTCAGTGCCTTTCTCATTGACCTTTACTCTTGCCTTGTGGATCACCTGGCTGATGAAAAGGGTGGTCTTGCTGATGCCGGTGAAGTTTGCGCTGCGGGTGAAGGCTTTCTGAAGGCCCATATCCTTCAGGGTTTTGATGCAGAGGTCAGATGCGGTGTATTCGGTCTCGAACTTGGGGAGTGAGAGTGTCACTTCATAATCGCGTCCGCCGTAGCGGTATTTGCGCCAGGTTTCGGTGTCCAACTTTGCTACTACGTCGTCTACATCCACGCCTTTCTCAGGAAGGATGATGGTCATCACGTATGCGTGGTTGCCGTAAGGAAGGCTCAGAGATCTTGCCTCCTCTCCGAGATAGACGTCCATATCGTCGTCCCTGCGCATGAGGGTGACGGTCTTTGTGCTGCCGTCGTGGTTGGTGAACTCACTGTCGTAGTTGCTGCGCTCGCGGAAAGGGTCGCTCCATTCGCCATTGAAATAGATGGCGTTGATGAGGGCCACCATCTGCTCCTCAGACACTTCGTCGACGACGTGGTTGATCATGCCGTGGGTCTTCTTGTTGCACCAGGCGTTGATGGCCTTTGCGGCAGCTTTCTTGTCAAAATCGAGTTTTTCGCATTCTGCATAATAATTGTCCTTGAGAATCGCGGCATAATCTTTCTTGATCTCAATGGATTCTTTTGACCAGAAGGAATTGGCTATTTCCATGACGGTGGTCTTGTCGACTTTCTCCAGGGCGGGGATTATTGCCTTGTAGAAGCCGGCTATATCTGCCTGGTTAAAATCAGAGAGCTTCAGAGCCTTGAGCATCTCGTCCTTCGTGTCTCCGACAGCGCCTTCGGCGGTCATGGCGAGGGCGGTCTGGAGGCTGAAAGGCGAAGCGAACATATTCACGTTCTTGTCTTCCTTCGATGCGAGGATCTTCATGAAGTCGAATGTAAACTCATTCGAAGTGCGGCTGATTGCCTTCTGTGCCTCTGTCAGTTCGATATTCTTGCGCACATTGTCGTCTTTCTGCGACCTGTCGATTTTGTTGCTAGAATTATTGGTGAGCATCATAATAGCTGCTAAAAGAGTTAGAGTGAACATCTTCGTGATTTTTAACAGGGTTTTGGTCTGCTACATGGCGATAATCGTGCCAAGTTATTGATAAGTAATAACTATCTTTGGCGCATGAACCAGAAACTGACGGGACACCTGGCGTGCGCGGCGGCGTACACGATTTTCGGGCTGAACATTGTGTTCTGCAAGGATATAGCGAATGCAGTGACGGTGTCGCCGGAGGCTCTGTTCGGCATCAGGATGTTTGTGGCGGCCGCGGCTTTCTGGATTATGTCGCTGTTCGTAAAGGAGAGGAAGGTGCCTGCGAAGGATGTTTTCCTGATGGCGCTGGCCGGCATCGTCGGCCTCGTGCTGCCGCAGTACACTTTTCTGAAGGGCATCACGATGGCTTCGACAATCGATTGCTCCATCCTGGGTTCCCTGACTCCGCTGTGGGCGATGATCTTCGCGGCGATATTCCTTGGAGAGCCGATTTCCGGAAAGAAGGTGCTGGGAGTGGCGACTTCGCTGGCCGGAGCGCTGCTGCTTATTTTCTCGTCGCTGCATTTCAAGGGCGGGCTGCAGACGTCGACTCCGGGCGGCATCGCGCTGATTCTGGCGAACTGCTTTACCTTCGGTGCCTATCTGGGCATTTTCAGGCCGCTGACGCAGCGCTACGGCGTTGTCACGTTGATGAAATGGATGTTCCTGTTCTCGGCGGTTGTGGCTGTCCCGCTGTCGCTGAAGCCCATCCTGAACGTGGACTATGCCGCCGTCTCTCCAAAGTTGTGGATGGAGATTGGATATGTTGTGGTCTTTGCGACACTGGTGGCTTATTTTTTGATACCTGCCGGACAGCGCCGCCTCAGACCGACAGTGGTCAGCATGTATACCTACCTTCAGCCGATAATTGCGGTGGTGGTAAGCATCATCGCGGGCATGGATACTCTCAGCTGGAAGAAGGTGCTTGCGATAGTGCTTGTCTTCGCCGGCGTATGGATTGTTAACAAGTCAAGAGCCGCTCACGCGGAATGATATTATGGACGTACTCTGTGTATTTGCACTGATCCTCGGGCTGGCCGGCATCGCCGGCAGCATCATACCGGGCATCCCCGGCCCTCCGCTGAGCTGGGCCGGCCTTCTGCTTGTCTATTTCTCCGGCCAAAGGGGAGTGGCGGATCCCATGACTCTGCGTTTCCTGCTGATCTGGCTTGCTATCACGATAATCGTGACAATCTTCGACTATTTCGTGCCGGCGTGGTTCACGAAGGTGACGGGTGGCCACAAGGCAGCCAGCGTAGGAGCGATAGTCGGTCTTTTCATCGGCATGTTCTCGCCCTTCGGCATCATCCTCGGCTCGCTGGCCGGGGCCTTCCTTGGAGAATTCTTATTCGAGAAGAGAGGCGTATGGGATTCCTTCAAGGCGAGCATGGGAGCCTTCCTCGGCTTCATGTCGGGCACCGGTGCCAAGCTCATCACCACCGGTATCATGTTTTACGATATCATCAAGTACGTTTTTTAGTGGACTTTGGGGTAGGTCCCGGGTTGAAATGGGGTAGGTCCACTGGAAAGGTCGTGACCTATCCCGCAAATCTGCTCTCCAGATACTTCCCGCGGTGTAGGTCTGGCACTTTCTGCCGGACTTATCCCAAAGTGTGCTACCACCTACCCCAAAACAGGGGCAGACCTATCCCAAGCAAACAGGACAAACTGGAACCCAGACCGAGAACTCAGTCCAAGTAGCAGTAAGTGCAGACTGCCTTGCGGCGACACTACCGCCCTCGGAAGTGAAGAGGGAGGGGCCCGTTGAATACGAGTTCTGCGAAGCAGGACGAAGTAGGCAATGGGAGGGCCGAAGTGAGCAAAGCGAACGGAGGTCGCCGCAGGGCAGTGTCTGCTCTTACAGAAGAATCTGCTCTTACAGTAACAATAAGATTATTCCCTTGACAGCATCCTGTCGATGCCGACCATCAGACCATCGAGCTCAGCGATGCCGCGAAGGCGTCCATTGAGCGGATAGCCGATGTTGTATTTGTCAGCGTCCAGA
>JAFZKU010000138.1 GCA_017551785.1 Bacteroidales bacterium
CCCTTGGGTATGGAAGGTTTTTGTGCCATATTGTAGCCTGTTATCTATAATCAAGGGCAAAAATAAAGAAAATGATTAATTTTGCAGCCAATTATAATCAATAGTACAAATGAACAACTTTTGGAAAATCTTCCTGGCCGCCCTTCTGGCATGTCTCGTAGCTTTCGGGCTCTTTTTCTTCATCATGATGGGCAGCTTAGGCGCCGCCATAGCCGGCGGTTCTTCAAAGACAGCGATTGTCCCCCCTCAGTCAATCCTTAAGATCGACTTCTCCACTCCTATCAGCGAGCGCGGGCAGAGCGACTTTTCTATCCAGAACATCTCCAACTTGTCAATGGAAGACGGAATGCCTCTGCTCACTGCAGTGCGTGCCATCAACAAGGCCGCCGAGGATCCCGGAGTAAAATTCATATACCTCAACACCGACAAGATGGCCTTGAGCATGAGCTGCGCTGAGGAACTGCGCCAGGCTCTCGCCAATTTCCGCGAGAGCGGCAAGCCCGTCATAGCATACGCCAACACCTATGACAACCTCAGCTACTATCTCGCATCAGTAGCCGACAAGGTCATCATCAACTCTTACGGAGAGGCCATGCTGACAGGTATCGGCACCAACATCACCTTCTTCAAGGACCTTCTCGACAAGCTCGGCGTAGACATCCAGCTCATCCGCCACGGCAAATACAAAGCAGCCGGCGAGCAGTTCACCCAGAACCACCTCACTCCTGAGAACCGCGAGCAGAATCAGGTTCTCATCAACAGCATCTGGGCTACCCTTACCGAAGAGATCGCTGCCAGCCGCGACTTCAGCGCCGACGACCTCAACGGCTGGGTTGACAACCTCGAGCTTCTGGATGCGCAGACTCTGCTTGACCGAGGCATCATCGACCAGGCCTGGTACAAAGACGAGCTTGAGAACTATCTCTGCACCCTCTTTGACGTCAAGGAAGCCAAGGACCTCAAGTTTGCCGACCTTAACAGCTATGCCATTGCCAAAGTCAAGGACGACAGCAAAGTCAAAGACAAGATCGCTGTCCTCTATGCCGACGGCGAAATCGTGATGGACGGCAACGCCGACAGCAACATCGTAGGCGACGACCTCGCCCGCAAATTCATGAAGCTCCAGCAGGACTCTTCAGTGAAGGCAGTCGTATTCAGAGTCAACTCTCCCGGCGGAAGCGCCCAGGCAGCTGAGATCATCAACCACGCCATGCAGAATCTCAAGCAATACAAGCCCGTGATCGCCAGCTACGGCGGATACGCAGCTTCAGGCGGATACTGGATCAGCTCCAATGCCGACTATATCATCACCGACAACACCTGCCTCACCGGCTCTATCGGCGTATTCTCGCTGGTTCCCAACATCGGCGGCGGTCTCGAGAAGACCCTGTATATCAAGACCGGCAACGTAAGTTCCAATAAGCACAGCGACATGATGAACGGCATGCGCAAGCTCGATGACGCCGAGGTTGCATACATGCAGAAGATGGTAGAGCATATCTACACCGAGTTCACCTCGCTGGTTTCACGCGGCAGGCACATGACCGTAGAGCAGGTTGACGAAATCGGCCAGGGCCGCGTATGGACTGGACGCGACGCTCTTGCCATCGGCCTCGCCGACCAGAAGGGCAGCCTGATGGACGCCATAAACTACGCCGCAGCCGTTGCAGGTCTCGAGAAATACAACCTGCTTGTCGTTCCTGAGCACAAGAGCATGTTCCAGCAGATGATGTCTCAGATGATGGGCGGCGACGATGAAGACGGAATCACCGTCAAGACAGGAGTAAAGCAGGTAGACCAGCTGCTGGACATCCTCGACGACCCCCAGATGATCTACGCAAGGATGCCGTACTTCTACGAGTTCTGATCCATACAGAGATAAAAAAGAAGGCTGCCCCGCGGGGCAGCCTTTTTTATTGAAGTCAGTTCCTGTTAAAAATCTTAGAATTTGAACCTGAGAGTTGCAACCACCTTGTTGTTTGCGTTGTTTACGTAACCAACGGGAGCCTTGTAACCATCGTAGTCATTGTAGAGGGTGAAGCCTACTTCGTTCTTCAGCTGGCCCTGCCATGCGAAGTCAAGGTTGCAGCCCTTTGACAGCCTGAAGCCGACACCTGCAGAAACGAACTGGTTGCCGAGGTAGTTGGGCCTTCCGTCATCGTAGTAAGTATAACCGCCGCGGATTGCGAAGGAAGGAGCAAGGTTGAACTCTGCACCGGCACGGAAGATGTTCGCGTTGCGTTTGTAGTTCCTTGCGATGTAGTTGTTGTCATCCTTGAAGACTGCGGTGCTGCCGTTGTAATCCTTCATGCGGATCTTAGAGTAGTTGACTCCTTCGTAGTCGAAGCTGAGCAGTCCGAAAGTTCCAAGAGTGTAGGCCACGCCGACAGAATATCTCATCGGAGAGGTCAACTTGTAGTCGTAAGCTCCTTCAGGGGTCTCAACGTTGTTCTTGTTGCCGTTGTCAAAGTTGCTGGTCATCGAACCTCCCCAGTAATCGGTAAGGATGTACTTGGTAGGAGTCGAGATGGTGGCGCCGATACGGAGATGCTCGGTGGGAAGATAGATGATACCTGCCTTGAGACCGACTCCGGTGCCGACAGTCTTCTGCCAGTAAGTATAGGTGAACTGCTGGATGCCAGACTCGAAATCAAACGAGTTGACTGCACGCTCTGAATAGACATCGCTTATCCTGTAGTCGATATCATAGATATTGATATTGACTCCGAAATAGAAGTTGTCATTCCAGTTGCCGGCCCAGTTGACAGAGAACTCGTCGATGCCGCCGTTGATCTTGCGGTAGATGCTCTGATAAGTATCTCCTGCAAGGAATGCGGTGTTGGAGTCGTAGTCAAAATCTTCAGTCACACCCAACAGCTCGCCGTCAACCTCCTCGACAAGCCATGCATTCCATGCAAGCTGTGATGACCAGGGAATGTCTGCGTAGTAGTCGCCGTAGTCAGAAGGGTTGGAATTGAGCAGGGTCATAACCTTGTCGCCAAGCCATGTTGAAGACTGGTTGCCCCGGCCTGCCTTCATGGTTCCGGCCGTGTTGACAATCGTGTTGAAACTCTTTACGCGGTTGAAAGCGAAACCGAAGTTGAAACTTACCAGACCAGAGACTCTGCCAGTCGACAGATTCTGGCTGTATGCAAAACTCGGAAGAGTGAACTTCGTGAAGTCGGATACGTCGTATGAATTGAGATATTCGGCTTTACCAACCGCTGTTATCAGGGACGGTGATATCTCGAACTCGGACATCCTGAGAACTCCGCTGGCGGCGGGGTTAATGCTGAGAGCACCGAGGTCTCCGCCAACAGCAGTGAATGCATTACCCATCGCAAGAGTACGGGCTGTACCAATGTACATATTCTCTGAGAGGTTGTATGCCTGATCTGCATCCTGGGCAAAGCCAGCCCAGGAGAGTGACAACAACAATACTGTCAATGCTGCTTTATTTATTGTTTTCATCACCGTAAATTCTAAAGTTGTTTTGGAAAAATGTGTAGTAAGCAGTGTGGTGCCACGCTTAGCGTCTTCCGCCGCCACCGCCGCCGGAACGGCTGCCTCCGCCGCTGCTTGAGCCGCCGGAGAATCCGCCACCGCCGCCGCTTGAACGGCTTGAACCACCACCTGAGAATCCGCCGCCGCCTGAGTAGCTGCCACCGCCGGTAGAGCGGCTGCTTGAGCCTGAGCTATAGCTTCCGCTACCTGAAGACCTGGTGCTTGAAGAGCCAGATGAACGAGTGGCAGAGCTTGATGAACGGCTGCTTGAACCTGATGACACTGATCCTGAAGAACGAGTGCTTGAACCAGTAGAACGAGTGCTTGAACCAGTAGAACGGCTGCTTGAACCAGTAGAGCGGCTGCTTGAGCCTGATGAAACAGAGCCTGAGCTTGATGAGCGGGTTGAACCGCCGTTGCTTACTGATGATGAAGATGAAGACCTGCGTGAGCCTGAAGTGGTAGCAGTACCAGAGCCTGACCTGGTTGAACCGGCTGAGCTTGAGCTGCTGACCGAACGTGAGCTGACAGACCTTGATGAAGCGCCTGCATCAGTGCGGGTGAGACCAGCAGATGCATCCCTTGAGCCTAACGACCTGGTAGAACCGTTGTTGAGACCAGCTACTTCTGCAACTTCTCTTGAAGAAGCGCTGCGCACTGCTGCTGAAACTCCGTCAACTCTGCGTGAACCGGTAGTTGCGAAAGAACCTGCAGCACGGGAAGTGGCGGCAGTTGCGCCTGCACCAGCGAGACCTGCACCGCCTCTGCGGCCATAAACCACGTCGCGGTCTCTGCGGCCTATGCCGTCATTGAAGTTTCCGCCGGGGCCATAGAATCCGCCGTAACCGTAGCCGTAGTAAGGGCCGTAGTAGCCCGGACCATAAGCCCAGTAGTGGTGACGGTGATACCATGAATCATAGTAGAACGGAGAAGTCCAGTATGAAGAATACCAGTAGATGCCGCTGTACCAGGGATCATAATACCAGGGGTCGAAGAAGAACGGATCGTACCAGAAGGGGTCGTACCATGCAACCCTCCAGGGACGGTAGTACCATGAAGAGCGGTATGTGCCCCACCAGGGATTGTACCAGGGACGAGTCCATAAGTCGTCGTAATCGATTATGTTAACAGTAAGGGTGATGTCCGTGTCGTCGAACTTGCGCAGACGGCTCTCGTAGGTCTCGTCATCGTCGAGATCATAGATCGAGGAGTTGTCTGAGTAGATCTTGTCGATATGGACTGTATACCTCTCTGTATCTTTAGCTGCCTCACGGGCAGTGTAGACATCATCGTTCTTAACGGCGGCCTTCTCAGCTGCGGCCTGACTGGCAGTCATCATCCTGACCCTGTCGGGCTTGTAGTAGATGCCGTCGTCATACAACGAAGAAGAATAGTAGCCATAAGAGCCGCAGGAGCTGAGCACCAGCACAGCCAGCAGCAGTAAGATCATTCTGTTTTTCATGGTTACCTCCTATGTTAGTTATTTTTATTACTTTTGCTCCCGTTAAATCTGCATAAAAATGCCTTAAATCGGTTTGCAGAGCAAAATTATCAAAATTTATACCAAAATAAAAACAGCATGGCAAAAGAACTGACCAGCCGGAATGACAATTATTCTCAATGGTATAACGACCTTGTGGTAAAGGCCGACCTCGCGGAGAACTCAGCAGTCAGAGGCTGCATGGTAATCAAGCCTTACGGATATGCAATCTGGGAGAAGATGCAGCACACGCTCGACAAGATGTTCAAGGACACCGGGCACAGCAACGCATACTTCCCGCTCTTCATCCCCAAGTCTTTCCTCAGCAAAGAAGCCGAGCATGTCGAAGGCTTTGCAAAGGAATGCGCCGTGGTGACCCACCACAGGCTCATGAACAATCCTGACGGCAGCGGCGTCGTTGTCGACCCTGCAGCAAAGCTCGAGGAAGAGCTCATCATCCGCCCCACTTCAGAAACAATCATCTGGAATACATATAAAAACTGGATCAAGTCGTGGAGGGATCTTCCCCTTCTGATCAACCAGTGGGCCAACGTAGTCCGCTGGGAGATGCGCACCCGCCTCTTCCTGCGTACCGCCGAATTCCTCTGGCAGGAAGGCCACACCGCTCACGCCACTGCGGCTGAAGCAATCGCCGAGGCCGAGAAGATGGTAGGCGTATACGCCAAGTTCGCAAGAGAATTCATGGCCGTCCCGGTAATTGTCGGCCACAAGTCCGAGAGCGAACGTTTCGCAGGAGCCATCGACACCTACTGCATCGAGGCTATGATGCAGGACGGCAAGGCGTTGCAGGCCGGAACCTCCCACTTCCTCGGCCAGAACTTCGCAAAGGCTTTCGACGTCCAGTACGCAAACAAAGAGGGCAACCTCGAATATGTATGGGCCACTTCATGGGGAGTTTCTACCCGACTGATGGGAGCCCTGATCATGGCTCACAGCGACGACAACGGCCTTGTGCTGCCTCCGAAGCTGGCTCCTATCCATGTGGTAATGGTGCCTATCTTCAAAACTCCCGAGGAGCACGCCGCCCTCGTTGAGAAGATGGAGGCCATCAAGGCTGACATGGAAGCCAAAGGGCTCAGCGTCACCATCGACGACCGCGACAATCTCCGTCCCGGCTTCAAGTTCGCCGAATGGGAGCTCAAGGGCGTGCCTTGCCGCATCGCAATGGGCCCCCGCGACCTCGCCGCCGGCACTGTGGAACTCGCCCGCCGCGACACCCTCACAAAGGATTCCGTACCGCAGGAAGGCCTCACCGACTACGTTCTCAAGCTTATGGACGACATCCAGGACAACATCTACAAGAAGGCTCTGGATTTCCGCGAGGCTCACACCATCAAGGTCGACAGCTGGGACGAATTCAAGGAGAAGATCGAGCAGGGTTATTTCCTCCTCTGCCACTGGGACGGCACTACCGAGACCGAACTCAAGATCCAGGAAGAGACCAAGGCTACCATCCGCTGCATCCCTTCAGACAGCTTCGTCTGCGAAGAGCCGGGCAAGTGCGTATATTCCGGAAAGCCGAGTGCCCGCCGCGTAGTGTTTGCCAAAGCTTATTAATAAATAACTGTCATGAAAAAGATTCTGTTTACTGTAATGATTCTGCTCTGCGCCACAGCTATGTATGCGCAGGAGAAGCCCGCTGCAGAACTTGATCCGATCGAGAACCCCAAATATTGGAAAACTTCCCTTCTGACCCAGCTCGGTTTCTCTCAGGTGTCGCTGATGGACTGGGCAGCCGGCGGTTACGGATCTGTTTCATTGAATTCATATCTTGACTTCAAAGCCAATTACGGCAAGGACAAGAGCATCTGGGAGAACCGAGCCCAGTTTGGCTACGGTTTCATCCAGAGCATGGGAGAAGGTTTCAAGAAGAGCGACGACCGCATCATAATCGACAGCAAGTACGGATACAAAGCTGCCGAGAAGCTGTATTTCTCTGTAATCTACAACTTCCGCACTCAGTTCACGGTTGGATACAAAGACAAGAAGGGCAGCCC
>JAFZKU010000139.1 GCA_017551785.1 Bacteroidales bacterium
ACAGCCTACCCTCCCTACTTCGTTACTGAAACTTCCGGGAAATACACATCCCGCAGGGGTTTGTACGTCTCGCTGCCGGACAGGGTGCAGATGCCTTCGAGCGGGAGATCCGCTGAAGACGAGCCGATGCGGAAGCGGTAGTCGCCAGGTGAAACAGTCCAGACGCTGTGGCCGTCCTTGTCGGCAGACCACCATGCGAGCTGGTCGGTGTCAACCTTGAATGTAACTGTCGCAGAGGCTCCGCTTTCCAGTTCGACGCGCTGGTAGCCTTTGAGCTGCAGAGGCTTCAGAGGCTGGCCGGAGGCAGGCGATACGTACAGCTGCACTACCTCAGCTCCGGCACGGTCGCCCGTGTTGGTGACACGGCAGCTGACGGTGACGGGACCGCCTTTGGTCGTAGCGGCCTGGTCCAGCTGGAAGTTGTCGAAGTTGAACGAAGTATAGCTCAAGCCGTATCCGAAAGGCCATGCGATGAACTCCGGAGCGGGCTCCTCATTGTAGCAGCGAAGTCCCGTGTCTTCAGTGGCGGGATAGCTTACGCAGAGGTGGCCGGAAGGATTGACCTTGCCGGTCAGGATGTTCGCCACAGCGTTGCCGCCCTCTTCACCGGGATACCATGCCTGCAGAACTGCTGCACAGCCCTCAGCGATGCCGGAGAGCACCTGCGGATGGCCGCCGAAGACTACCAGCACGACAGGTTTGCCGGTAGCGATAAGGTCGCGGACGAACTGCTCCTGGTCGCCGGGGAGGCGGATGCCGTTACGGACGCGGTTCTCGCCGCAGAGGAATACATTCTCACCCATGGCAGCTATAATAATGTCGCTCTTCGCTGCGAGGCGCAGGGCAGCTTTAGCGTCGGTAGGATCGGGAGATTCTATACGGCGCATGCGCATGCCGCGGATGCGGGCGTCACCGCCTTCTGCAATGCGGGCGTCGTTCATCGTACTCCAGTCGCAGCCGCGCTCGTATGCAATCTCACCTGAGTATGCCTGTTTGAGAGCATCCAGTAAAGTGGGGATTCTCACTGCATTCAAGTCGGGCTCGCGGCGGTGGAAGAATATCTGCATAGAAGGGAAAGTGTAGTCGCCCAGCATGCTCCATACGGAGTTGGCATTGGGACCGACGAGGGCGATCTTCTCGCTGCCCTTAAGCGGCAGAACGCCTTCGTTCTTGAGAAGTACTATACTCTGGGAAGCAATCTCGTATGAGATGCGGCGTCCTTCGGGGCTGTCAAGCTGCAGATCGCCTTCAGCACAGAATACCGGGTCAGGCTCAAGCAAACCGGCGCGAGCCTTGAGCATAAGGGCGCGCTTTACGGCTTTCTCCAGGGCGGCTTCAGGGATGCGGCCTTCGCGGACCAGGTCGGGGATATATTTGTAGCTTGTATTCCATGCGAGCTCGAGGTCATTGCCTGCCAGCAGGGCATCCACAGCATACTGCTTGAGAGCTTCTTCGCTGCGGTCACGGCCAGTCTGCACTGCGCCGTAGTCGCTGACGATAGCTCCACCGTAGTCCAGATAGCCGCGCAGAATCACGTTGATAAGGGTGTCGCTGCACACAGCGTATTCCGAACGGAAGCGGTCGTATGAGGTCATGAGAGATTCGGTGCCCTGGGTGCGGATAGCGGTCTCGTGAGGAAGGAGGACCTCCTCGTAGAGTTCTTTCCATGAAAGGGTGTTGGCTCCGCCGTAACCGAGGAAATGCTTGGTAGTGGCAGCTACTCCGTCATGGAATCCCTGTGACTGGAGGCCTTCGACAAATGCACAGCCGAGGGTGGCGGTCAGGAAGGCATCCTCGCCGCAGGACTCTTCTATGCGGGGCCAGTGCGGAGTGCGGATAAGATCGAGCATGGGAGAAAGAGCCAGCTGTTGGCCTACAGAGCGCATATCGATGGCGGTGCGGGCGGTCTTGGCCCTCATCAGGTCAGGATTCCAGCTGCAAGCTGCACCGATGGCCTGGGGGTAGATTGTAGCGCCTTTTGCGGTCAGGCCGGAGAGGGCCTCGTCGTGGAAGATGGCTGGAATTCCGGCCGATGTCTCATTGACCAGATATGCCTGGATGTCCCGCACCATCTTGCGCATCTGGTCGGCATCCATATCTTGCGAGCTGGTGGGCTGGCAGATGTGGCCGAGACCGTAGGGAATAATCTCGCGGCATTTTTCGAGGGAGACTTCGCCGTCTACCAGCAGATCGCCGGGATAAATGCCGTAGAGCTGGGCAGCCTTCTCTTCGAGGCTCAGACGGTCATAAATAGCGTTGACTTGTTTGCGCAGGGCCTTTTCGGGGTCTGATTTGCATGCTGCAACTATAACCAGAAGCGCCGCAGTGCAAAGGATAAAAGTAAGAGTATTTCTCATCATTAGTTGCATTTGTCTCAAAGTTAGCAAAAACAAATCTGCATTTGCTATCTTTGTCGCATGCTTCTTCTGATTACTATAGTTTTAACCCTTGTGATTTTCGCGGCCCTGATCGTGCTGGCCGGCATCAAGGGTTTCTTCAAGGGGGCGAGCGATGAGTTCCGTCGTCAGCACGGCGTAATCTCCAGGATGTTCCGAAAAATGAAGGCACATCACCTGTGGAGATCGCACAAAAAGAAAGCCGGCCTTCCGAAGGAGGGCGCGCAGGACGTAGATTCTGAATTTACTCGTTAGGGAAATTGAAGTAAGTGTCCGGGAAGGGCTCATCCACGAGGGTGAAATGCCACCACTCTTCGCTGTACGGCCTGAAGCCGGCGTCCATCATCAGCTTGCGAAGATACATCCGGTTGGCATACTGTTCCGGAGTTACGCCTTTGTATTCAGGGTGCGAGAGCTCTCCGAAAAAGTCGAAAGTACCTCCCATGTCCACATTGTGGCCGGTAGACATGTCGAAAAGGGTCAGGTCTATGGTGCTGCCCCTTGAGTGACCGGAACGGGATGCAATGTAACCCAACTTGAAAAGGACAGACTTGTCAAGGTCCGGATAGAAGTATTCCTTCATCCTGGTGTCGTCGATGTCCTTCGCCCACGCTTTGAAATGGTCGACGGCATCCTGAGGCCGGTAGGCGTCATAAACGCGGATTCGGTAGCCGTCCTTCACTGCGTTGTCGCTCGCAATCTTGAGGGCTGCGGCTGCTTCCTTCGTAATGTATGAAACAGGCGCATTGTAGCCGTTAATGCGGTCGCCCACAAAGTTGTAAGTAGTGTAATAACGGACCTCCAGCATCACCTCCGGAATCTCGTCAGCAATCATTACGAAGTCTGACTTGTCGAGAGAAGGGTCAGGAGTCATGCCGGTTGCCAGAGCAATGAGGCAAGTCAGCGCTATGCATGCAATGAAAGAATTGTTTTTCATGGCAGTCAGTAGAAATAGGTTATTCAAAAGTACTAAAAAAAAGATAATTGGCTATTTTTGCCATCGTTATGCAACATACAGATGTCATAGATCTAATGATGCACCACGGCGTAAAGCCAACTGCAAACCGCATCCTCGTGGCGGAAGCCCTCCACCGGGCCGGCCGTCCTATGTCTATGATGGAGCTGGAAGATGCCATCGGCAGCATCGACAAGTCGGGCATCAGCCGCACTCTGACTCTCTTCCGCGAGCAGCGTCTGGTGCATACTATCCAGGACGGCGGCGACGGAGTGCGCTATGAGCTCTGCCACAGCCATTCTGACAGCCATGATGAAGATGCCCACGTACATTTCTACTGCACAAGCTGCCGCAAGACTTTCTGCCTCGAAGACATTCCCATCCCGGAAGTGGCGCTGCCGGAAGGATATGACGGCGATTCTGTCAATTATATGGTCAGCGGCATCTGCCCGGACTGCCGCAAACATTGCAACTAAGTTGCACCGCCGGCCCCATATCTTTGCCGTCGAAACAAGAAAGCAAAGCTATGGCACACGATCATAATCACCACGATCATAATCACGAAGAAGGCAGCGAGATGCGCAGCAGCATCATAAGGATAGCAGTTGCTTCATTGCTGCTGATTGCAGCCGTAATAATTGAGAAAAAGACCAGCCTGTCCACCTGGCAGCTGCTTCTGATTTATCTGGTTCCTTATCTGGTTGCGGGATTCGACACTTTGAAGGAGGCGGCTGAGAGCATCGCTCACGGCGAGGCCCTCGACGAGAACTTTCTGATGAGCATTGCGACCCTCGGCGCGCTGGGCATAGGGTTCCTGCCGGAGGCCGCCACCCAGTTCCCTGAAGCAGTCTTCGTAATGTTGTTCTTCCAGGTCGGTGAGCTGTTCGAAGGCATAGCCGAAGGCCGCAGCCGCAAGAGCATTTCCCACCTGATGGACATCTGCCCGGACACTGCCAATCTGGAGCGGGACGGTGAGATAGCTGTTGTGCATTGCGAAGAGTTGAAAGTCGGGGATATGATTGTCGTCAGGCCCGGCGAGAAGGTGCCTGTAGACGGTCTGGTGGAAGAAGGTACTTCAAGCCTCGACACTGTGGCTCTCACTGGAGAAAGCGTGCCCAGGAAGATAGAAGCCGGCGATGAAATCCTCTCCGGCTGCGTGAACCTGAGTGGTGTGCTGCGCGTGAAAGTCAGCAGGGAGTTCGGCGAATCTACTGCCAGCAGGATACTGGAGCTGGTGGAGCATGCCGCTGACAGCAAGTCTCGCAGCGAGAACTTCATCACCCGTTTCGCTAAAGTATATACCCCCATCGTGGTTGCTGCTGCAGTGCTGCTGGCCGTTGTGCCGACGCTTCTTGGAGGCACATTCTCCACATGGCTCTACCGAGCCCTGATGTTCCTTGTAGTGTCCTGCCCCTGCGCTCTGGTGCTCAGCGTGCCTCTGGCATTCTTCGGCGGCATAGGCGGAACTTCCCGCAAAGGCATCCTTGTCAAAGGCTCCAACTATCTCGAGGCTCTTTCAAAGATGGAGACCGTGGTTTTCGACAAGACCGGCACCCTCACCGAAGGTGTGTTCGAAGTGGTGGCCGTGCATCCCGAGATAATAGAGCAGAAAGAACTGCTGCACCTCGCCGCCCATGTGGAACGGTTCAGTACACATCCGATTGCCGCTTCGCTGCGCGCCGCATATCCAGGGGAGAATGACGACTGCATAATAGAAAATGTTCACGAAGTGTCCGGGAAGGGCATCGAGGCCATGGTGAACGGGCATAAGGTGTGCGTCGGAAACCCTGCCATGATGGAAATGGAGGGAGCCGGCTGGCATGCCTGTGAAAAGGCCGGGACAATAATCCATGTCTGCCAGGACGGCATCTATCTGGGCCATATAGTCATTTCCGACCGCATCAAGGCCGACTCGGCAGAAGCTGTCATGGCCCTCAAGGCTCTCGGAGTCGCCAGGACCGTCATGCTCACTGGCGACCATGAAGAGGTGGGCAGGGCTGTCGCCGCCGAGACCGGCGTAGACGAGTGGCATGCAGGCCTTCTGCCGGCCGACAAGGTTGCTAAGGTTGAGGCTCTCCTTGCTGCGAAGTCTTCCGGCAGCACGCTGGCCTTCGTGGGCGACGGCATAAACGACGCTCCGGTGCTGGCCCGCGCAGATATCGGAATAGCAATGGGTGCCCTCGGTTCAGACGCAGCCATAGAAGCGGCCGACGTAGTGCTGATGGACGACAAGCCGTCGAAGGTAGCTCTGGCTGCCCTTATCGCCCGCAGGACGATACGCATAGCCAAGGAAAACACATGGTTCTCGATAGGCATCAAGATTCTCGTGCTCATCCTTGCAGCATTCGGCATCGCCACCATGTGGATGGCAGTCTTTGCCGACGTCGGAGTCACAGTCCTCGCAGTCCTGAATGCTATGCGGGCGCTGCACTGATCATTCGTGCGTGATTTGTAAGAGATTCATTATTAGATTTATACGCAAAGTTCTACCCTCGATTCCAAGGGGTAGAACTTTTTGTTTTTCTCTGAAGCACAGCATTTTATAAAACACGCGCTTTTTTTCATATCTTTGAAGCATGAAAAGAATTGCGATCGCCTGCGTATTCCTAGTGGCTGCAGCATGCGGCAGGGTGCAGTTCACGCCGTCTGATGCGCTTCCGGAGATTTTTCCGGACTATATCGGTGTGACCATCCCGGAGGCTATGGCTGACCTGAGCTTTGAAATGGCCGACGGCAGGGAAATGACCTGTAGCCGGGAGCGGGTGGGCGATACGCTGTTCTATCATGTGAGAGCATGGAAGAAAGGCAGCCGGGAGGGTATCGCTTACGCTCCGTTCAAAGTATTCATATCGGGGGATGACATTCCTCCATACATAGCCTACCGTCTGATTGAGCCCAACTATGAGGGATGGCGGGACATGGGAATCTACTCCCGCGAACTGTCCTCTTACAAGGAAACTGCAATAGTGCACAACAGCGCGGTGGACAGAGGCTGTGTCAACTGCCACACATTCCCGGGCGGAGACCCTTCACAGATGATGTTCCATGTGAGAAGGCCCGGAGGAGGCACAGTTTTCCGCAGCGGAGACGATCTGCGTCTGGTCGACCTGACTTCCGTAGGCCCGAAGCGGCAGGGAACATATCCGGCCTGGCACCCTTCCGGGAGATACATAGCCTTCTCATCGAATTCCACCCAGCAGAGTTTCCCTGTTTCAGGCTCTCAGCCCGTGGAGGTATACGACCACTTCTCCGACATCATCCTGATGGACTTGCAGACGGATTCCGTCACTACTTATGAGCCCATGTTCAATGAGCAGGAGATGGAGACTTTCCCCGCCTGGTCTCCCCAAGGAGATATCCTCTACTACTGCAGCGCCCCGCAACCGGAAAATGTCGCAGCCAGCCGCGGCGACATCCGTTATGCCCTGAAGGCCGTACGTTTCAGTGAAGGGCAGTTCGTCGGAGAACCCTGGACTGTCTTTGCGAGTGACAGTCTGTCGGTTTCGTTCCCGAGGGTGTATGGCAAGTGGTTGCTGTTCACAGCTTCCGCCTACGGAACCTTCCCTATCTGGCACCGAGAGGCTGATCTCTGGCTCATGGACATGGAAAGCGGCGAGGTCCGTCGGCTGGACGAAATCAACAGCCCGGACACTGAGAGCTACCACTCATGGTCTGGAAACGGGCGCTGGATCGTATTCTCCAGCCGCAGGATCGACGGCCGCTACACCCGCCTTTTCTTCTCCCACTTCGACGGAGAAGGTCATTTCACCAAGCCTTTCCTGCTTCCCCAGAAGAACCCGCAGCACAACACTCTGCGCCTCAAATCATATAATATCCCGGAATTTGTCGAGGGAGATCCGGGTGTTCTCTCGAAACGAGTCAAAACCATGTTTGCCCGATGAAAAAGATCATTTCTCCACTGATAGTTTTCGCCGGGGCATTTCTGGCGACGCTTCTGCTCCAGAAAAACAGTTTCGTAATCCAGGAGTATGACGGGCTGTTCCTGCTCAGCGGAGACTACTTCTCCGATATGCTGCGCACCCCATTCCCGATATCCGGAATAATAGGAGATTTCCTGACTCAGTTTTTCCGCTTTGGAGTATACGCGCCGTTGATAGTGGCGGTCGGCGTGGCCGCCGCATTCCTGATGCTGCGCAGTATACTGTCCCGCTTCTCCTTGGACGGAGATATTATCCCCACCGTTCTCAGCTGTGCACTGTGGGTCTTCATTGCTTTTGCACCTACGGCCAGACGCGGTGTGGCTGCAGTGTTGATTCTGTTCCTTGTCTGGCTTGCGAGCTGGTTGTTGCCGAAAAAAGAGCCTCTCAGACAGCTTCCCTTATGGCTCGATGTGACAGTAAGCCTGGTGATAACCTGCGGTGTCTTCTTGTTCCTGGTCCTTAACGGCGGCATACGTGAAAGAGAGCGGACAGCGTCCCTGCGGGTGGCAGCCGTCATGTCCGACTGGGACCGTGTCCTGGCCATCGCCACACCCGAACGCTGCTCAGTCGACCCTGACATGATGCCATACGCCTTCCTTGCGCTTGGAGAGAAAGGACGGCTTGGGAATGACCTGTTCAGATACCCTGTCAAGTCGCAGGATGACTTTGATTTCTCCGCAAGTGCCGAGGATTATGGCCGTTATTTCTACAACGGCATACTCTACGAGACCCTTCAGTGCCCGAACGAGGCTATCCACAACTATTTCCAGCTGGCTACCTATCAGGACCACGGACAGAGCTTCCTGGTGCTCCGCCGCCTGCTTTCCGACTACTACCAGACAGGCAATTACGATCTGGCCGGCAAATACGCAGCCGTACTGTCCAGAAGCACCCTGCATTCACAATACGTCAGGCACTTCACTGAGCGGATGGCAACAGGTACACCGCGCGAAGCGGACAGCATTGAATTCAGGAAGAATATACCGCTCATCACCCACGACCCGCTGACGAACTTGATTCTGCTGGGCGCCGGCGGCATCAACGCCCCCGCTTCACTGGACCGTGTGCTGTGCTCACTGCTGCTGCAGCGGGATCTGGAGAACTTTCAGGCGGTATTCGCCTCAGCCCGAGACCGGTATGAGAACATACCGCGCTACTACGAAGAAGCCCTCGTGCTGGCAGGCAGCACCGAGGACATCAGCGCACGGACACTCCAGCGCTACTCTTCATTCCAGGGCGAAATCCTGGCCCAGCCGGGAGCAGGCATCCCGGAGACTTTCAGCGATACCTTCTGGTATTATTATTTCTCTGCAGAATAATAGCGCCCGATCATTCTCACATGGCCTGGCCGCAGGGGTTGCCGGTCGGGGTCTGGAGATTTGTATTAAGCCACGTGCCCCAGCCGGTATACTGGTGGAATGCGGAATATTCATAGGACTGACTGTAAGAGAACAAACCGGACGTAGGGGTCGTACTATATGCATTATGGTCCACAAGCACCACCGAGAGCGAATAACTGTCCAGCACCGGACGTGTCCCGAAGTCTATGGTAATCTGCTCAAGGATGGCGTCTGAGAAGGCCTTTTCCATTTCGGATGCGATAGTTTTCAGCTGTCTGTCATCCGTTTCCTGCGCCACGATGCGTGCATAGTCCAGCAGGTCGAAATATGGACTCATGCAGTAAAATCGATAGACTTTGCATGTGGCGCGGTCGATGGCTTCCCGCTGGGTGGGATACAACTCGCAGAGTCTGGAAGCAAGCGATTTCGTAGCCTTGCACACCTGGGCGAATTCCGAAGATTTCAGCAGCTCGACATTGCCGGGGAAGTCGTCGGGATCCTCGTGGCGCAATCCGTCGATAAGCCTGTCTTTCGATTCCCGGATTGTAATCCTGGCGGCCTCTTCAAAAGATCTGCCGGATAGATTCTTTACAAGATATGGGATCAATGGCGCGTTCTCACTGGTGAGGAGGAAAGGCGTTGCAATGAGATAATCCGTATAGGGAGCTACCTGGGTCAACGATTCGATACTACCCATAAGGCAGTTATGGAACATGAGGCCAGCCAGGCGGCCGACACCTGAACGTTCTATGGCTCTGGTTATCTCATACATATTCATGCCCACCTTATCTTTGAACCACTCGTCGTAGATTACGCCACGGGTGGCAGGAGAAACGAGCCCATACAATCCTTTAGGAAAGTCCTCTGAGGCATCAAAGCCTCCGCCATGGCCGTAGAACGCCAGCACGCAACCTTTTGAAGGATTCGCCTGCACCTGAGCCCAGGCCAGCACCTGTGCAAGGTTCTCAGAGTCAAAAAGGGCAAAAGTACTGTCCCGCAGTCCATAGTTGCGAAGCTTGCCAAAGTCTGTGTTCTTGTCCAGTTCGAAGGTCAGCAGTTCTCCACGATCCGCGAACGTTCCGGTAAAATTGCCGCCTCCGTTGCCATACTTATAACAGCAGAAAACGCGGACCTTGTTGTCAGGCAGATATGTCTGGACTTCTTTCCAAAGATCTTCCATCAGGTAGTCCATCTCGCCCCCGGTAGTGCCGTAGACAATGACGGCGTATTCAGTCGGCGAGGGTTCCGGATCAGTCTTACCGCAGCCTGCAAGGAGGGCAAATGCCGCAAGTAGTATGGCATAGACTTTAAGTATGGAGCGTAGTTTCATACGTAGCGTTATTATCACTACAAATATCGCTTTTTTTCCACAGTCGGTAAGTTTCGGGTGATTCTTGCTGACCAAGGCAGGAAAATGGATGATTTGCCGGAAAAATGCGCCACGGTCAGCAAGAAATCCCATATTCTTGCTGACCGTGGCATATCCAATCCACAAAGGGAGCTTACGCGGTGTAAGTACCAGAGATGGTATCGCCGCCGTGACCGGTCCAGTTGGTGTGGAAGAACTCTCCGCGAGGACGGTCGGTGCGCTCGTAAGTGTGGGCGCCGAAGTAGTCACGCTGAGCCTGGAGCAGGTTGGCAGGAACGCGGTCGCAACGGTAGCCGTCATAGTAAGTGAGGGCTGCGGTGAGAGCCGGAACCGGAATGCCGTTGGTGAGAGCAGTGGCAAGCACGTTGCGCCAGCCGGCCTGAGCCTCTTCGAGCTTCTTGCAGAAGAACGGGTCGACCATGAGGTTCTCGAGGGCAGGATTGTTGGTGAAAGCATCCTTGATCTTGCCCAGGAAGACAGAACGGATGATGCATCCGCCACGCCACATCAGAGCGATTCCGCCATAGTTCAGATCCCAGCCGTACTCCTTGGCAGCAGCGCGCATCAGAGTGTAACCCTGAGCGTAAGAAATGATCTTGGCAGCGAACAGAGCCTTCTGGAGGTCAGCGAGGAACGCCTTCTTGTCGCCCTTGAAAGCAGGTTTCGGACCGGCAAGAACCTTGGAAGCCTTAACCCTTTCGTCTTTCTGAGCAGACAGGCAGCGGGCAAACACAGCCTCTGAGATCAAAGTCAAAGGAACACCCTGGTCGAGAGCTGAGATTGCAGTCCATTTACCGGTACCCTTCTGGCCGGCGGTGTCGAGGATGAAGTCGACAACAGCCTCGCCTTCCGGAGTCTTGTATGCAAGGATGTCGCGGGTGATCTCGATGAGATAGCTGTCGAGGTCGCCTTTGTTCCACTCGGTGAACACCGCGCTCATTTCTTCATTGCTCATGCCGAGCAGATCCTTCATGATCTGGTAGCATTCGCAGATGAGCTGCATGTCGCCGTACTCGATACCGTTGTGGACCATCTTTACGAAGTGGCCAGCACCGTTCTCGCCTACCCAGTCGCAGCAAGGGCCGTCAGCCACCTGAGCGCAGATCTTCTGGAAGATGGGGGCTACGATGGGCCATGCAGCCTTAGAACCGCCGGGCATCAGGGACGGACCCTTGAGAGCGCCTTCCTCTCCACCAGAAACGCCGGTACCGATGTAGAGCAGACCTTTGCTCTCAACATATGCAGTACGACGGTTGGTGTCGGGATAGTGGGTGTTACCGCCGTCGATGATGATGTCGCCGGGCTCCAGCAGCGGGATGAGCTTGTCGATGAAATCGTCGACAGCCTGACCTGCCTTCACCATAAGCATCACCTTGCGCGGACGCTCCAGAGAAGCCACAAGGTCTTCGAGAGACATAGCGCCGTAGATGTTCTTACCCTTGGCGCGGGCATTCATGAAATTTTCAACTTTAGATACGGTGCGGTTGAAGACGCTTACGCGGAAACCTTTGCTCTCCATGTTGAGCACCAGGTTCTCACCCATCACCGCCAGGCCGATAAGGCCAATGTCTGATTTTTTAGCCATGTATTATAGTATTTGTTAATCCTTGAATCTGTCGGGGTGCGCCCAAAGCCCGAGCGCGGGGTTTGAAATGTAGTAAACCTCTTCGCCTGAAGGCAGCGTGTTCCAGCCGTCCTTCATCTTGTCGATCGGGTATTTTGCGAGCATCTCGTTCAGGTCGCCGTAGATGAAACCTACGCCTTCGATCTCCTCCCTGCTCATGGCAGGACCCGGGCAGTAGGTGATGCGGAAGCGGCCTTCGCTCGAGCCGTGGATGAGGTGGGCCGATGCACCCAGGTTCTCCTGAAGGTCGGCGTTCTCGTCGGTATCCTTGAGAATCTTGGGAGTGCCCTTGTAGCCGTACTTGCGGATGAGCTTGTCGATAGCGGCGTCCTCGCCAAACTCCCGGAGAGCCGGAGCGAGAATTATCAGGTCGCCGTCGTCAGCCAGCGCCATACGGGTGCGGTAGACAGCCTTGTTGCCCAGCCATGTGCTCTTGAACTCCTCAGGATCGAGATAAACGATGCATTTCTTGATAGGCTTCTCGACCATGATGAAGTTGGTTTCGAGCGACAGGTCGGCAGCTTTCTGGAAGCATTCGAAATCGTCGCCGATGAAAATACCCTTGAGCTCCATCTTGCCAGTCTCATAATTCTTGGCCAGGACGGTCTGGATGTAGACGATGGGCAGATCTTTGATGAAATGCTGTCTTGCATACTCCATTACGTCACGGACAGGCGACTTGGCGCGGCCCATGAGACGCTCCATGCCGTATACGGCACCGATGAAGTGGCTGCGGTTGATGCCCAGGTTGCCACCAACGCCCACAAAGATGTTCTTGGTGTAGTTGGCCATGCCGATAACCTCGTGAGGCACCACCTGACCGATAGAAAGGATCAGGTCGATATCCTTCTCGAGCAGCATCTTGTTGACCTGTGCGGGCCAGGTGTAGTGCAGCTTGCCCTCAGACACTTTCTCTACATATTCCACGGGGACTTCACCAACTGTCACCACGTCATTGCGCCAGTCGTGTACACGGAAGATCTCGCGGGGAGTGTGGCCGAACATGGTCTTGATCTGCTCCTCGGTCATGGGGGTGTGCGTACCCAGGGCAGGCATGACGTCAGTCAGCTTGTCCTGGAAGTAGTCGTACACCATCTCCGTGATAGGGCCGGCGTATGAATTGAACCTGGTGAAATCAGGCGGCAGGGCTACAACCCTGTTCTTGGGACCCATCTTGTCGAAGACCTCCTTGAGTATCGCGCGGACCTCGTCCGGGGTTATGTTGTCGGTCTTTGAACCTCTTGCGTAGTAAAGCATAGTGAGTGGCGGTCTAACGTTTTACACGGGCATTACCTTTCCAGATGCTCCAAACCTGGTCCTCGTCGGCAGGCTGGCCGTAGTCGGTGAGCATGGTGGTAGCCAGAGCACCGGTAGCCCAGCCGAACTGGATCCATTTCTCAGGCTCCCAGCCTCTGAGCATTGCATAGAGCAGACCTCCTACGAAGCCGTCGCCGCCGCCGATGCGGTCGAGAACGTGGATCTCGCGAGGCTCTACTACATGCCAGTTGCCGTCTTCGAACATGATGGCACCCCAGTTGTGGCTGTTGGTGTGGTTCACCTGACGAAGGGTGGTTGCATATACCTGAGCGTTCGGATATTCCTTGCGTACGCGGTTAATCATCTCCTTGAAACCTTCGATCTTGGCGGCGATGTCCTTTCCGCCGGCCTCGGGACCTTCGATGCCTAAGCAGAGCTGGAAGTCTTCCTCATTACCGATGAGAACGTCGGCGATAGAGCAGATCTCGCTGAAAGCGTCGTGAAGCTCTTTCTCGCGGCCGATCCAGAATGAGGCCCTGTAATTGAGGTCGAAGCTTACTTTAGAACCATATTTCTTGGCTGCCCTAGCAATCTCGAGGCAGAACTTGGTAGTCTCGGGGCTGAGAGCGGCGATAAGGCCTGACAGGTGTACGATCTGGACACCTTCCTTGCCGAAGATGCGGTCGAGGTCGAAATCCTTGGCGTTCAGGGTACGGCCTACTTCGCCGGCACGGTCGTTCCATACGCGGGGTCCGCGTGAACCGAAACCGCTGTCAGCGACGTTGATCTGGTGACGGTAGCCCCAGGGACCGCCCTGAGGAACTTCGACACCTTCGAAATCCATTCCACGGCTGCGGAGATTAGCCTTGATGAAAGCTGCGAAAGGGCTGCCTTCTACGAAGGTAGTGAGCACTTTTACCGGAAGTCCAAGATAAGATGAAACACTGGCCACATTGGTCTCGGCGCTGGTAGCGTAAAGTTTGAAAACGTCACTGCATTGAACGGGCTGTCCGTCCCCGGGAGTAATGCGCAGTCCCATACTTGTCGGGACTAGCATGGCATACTTGCAACCCTGTTTGAATTCGAATTTTGCCATAATAAAATATTGATTATTAGTTATTTATAATTGAATTGTTAATTACTTCCGTCAAAATGCCACTTTTGCAGGGGCTAATCTTTGTAAAGATACAAAAAAAGAATCTGTAATGAAAAGCTCTGGAGCAAATTTCATTACAGATTCTGTAAGACTATCGTAAAGTCCTGTCGATTAAGACATTCCTCTCGATTTCTTGATCTTCTCGTAGGCCTCCTGGACGTTTTTGAACTTCTCTTCAGCTGCCTTCTGGACATCCTCTCCCAGGGTGGAAACCTTGTCGGGATGGTATTTCAGAGCCATGCGCTTGTAGGCCTTGCGTACTTCTTCGTCGGTGGCGGAAGATGTGATCTCGAGCACGCGGTAGGCGCTCTCGAGGTCGTTCTTGAACATCGACATGATGGAATCGACATCCTGCGAAGACAGGCCGATGGCGGAACCTATGACACCCAGGATGTCGATCTCCGCCTGGACTACCCTGTTGTCGCTCTGAGCCAGAGCCACCAGATAGTGGAAGAGCTGCAGGCGCTGCGAGTAGTTCATGTAAGTGCGGATCTGAGAGCCTACTTCATAGACATTGATATCCTTTTCCATCAGGCCCTTGATGATATCCTTGGCCTGCTCCGCCGCCTCTTCGCCGAAGTTCTGTCTCAGAAAAGCCTTGACATATTCCAGCTCCGACTTGACGAAATGTCCGTCGGCTTTGATGACGGCTGCCGACAGGACAAGCAGGCTCATCAGGAAGCTGTTGCGCTGTCCAGTCCGCTGCTGTTCGCGGGTGTAGCCACCGGCGTTTCCTCCTGTATTGCCGCCGTAAGGTGGCTGAGTACCGTCACCTATCTGGATGAAGGACCCTCCGTCGAACAGACTGCCCAGGAAGAAGCCCACAAGGCCTCCTATAGGGCCGAACATGAC
>JAFZKU010000140.1 GCA_017551785.1 Bacteroidales bacterium
GGTACCATGGCCGAGTGGTTAGGCACTGGTCTGCAAAACCAGGTACAGCAGTTCGATTCTGCTTGGTACCTCATAAAAAAAACCGACAAATCTGTCGGTTTTTTTTATGAGGTACCTTTCCACCCCACCGCTGCGCGGAGCCCCTCGAGGGGCAAATGCCGCTTCCAGCTACGCAGGAAGCGGGTGGCTCCGTGGCTCCTGTCCTTCGGACACTCGCACACTCCGCCACGGCGCTGATGCGCCCTGCTAACTCACCGCACAAAACCCTTTCTGATATTCAAGTGCGGTAGGTCTGCTTTATTTTGGATGACCTACCGCAAAATAGGCCTTTTTTGCGGTAGGTGTGACATTTTTTGACGGACCTACCGCAGTAATTGCCAGCAAATGAAGTTTGTCGTAGAAGGCAGTCAAGTCGCTTGTCCCTTTACTCATACTTATTTAAGCAAAGTCCTACTACCCCTCAAAATGAGATGTAGGACTTTTTGCTTATTGCCAGACATCACTTAACTGCTCAAAGACAGCAGGAATGGTGGCCCAGCCGATGTTGTCCTTGCCGATTCTTACCATAATCAGTTTGTTGTACGGGTTGACGTAAAGAACCTGATTATATATACCTATTGCGTAAAAGCCAGGGTGCTGCCCGGTTTTAAAACTTTCAAACCGAACGTCATACCAACTGTAATGATAGTTCGACGCGGGATCATAATCGGTGGTCAGATGAATCCAATCCTCGCTTACTATTCTCTTGCCTTCCCACATGCCGTTGTTCAGATAGAGGCGTCCGATCTTGGCCAGATCCTTCAGGGTGCATGTGATGCCTCCGAAGGCGTGGGCCACATCATGCTTGCGGCTGTCGATATTGATCAGCGCCACCGACTCCATCTGCAGGGGTTTCCAAACCTTCTCGCTCAGGTAATCGGCATAGCGTCTGCCTGTGGCACGCTCGATAATCACGCCCAGGATGGCCGTGGTCATACTCTCATAGTGGAATTTAGTGCCCGGCTCACTGCGGAACTTCAAGCCACGGATCTGCTTCACCAGATTGTGTCCGTAATTTAATCTCGCGATGGCGTTGACTGTCTTCAACTCCTTTATATTGAACTCATATTCATCATCGAAGTCCAACCCGCTGAACATGCCTAGAAGGTAACGGATGGTCAGCCTTTCCCACCTGGGGTCTTTCCCCTTCAGTTCCGGCAAATACTTAGTGACGGGATCGTCGATGCTTTCTATATAACCTTCATCCAATGCGATTCCGCACAACAGTGATGTTATGGATTTGGACACGGAGAAGATAGTCGCCAGACGGTCTGCCGTAAAATCGCCCCGGTACATCTCATAAACGATATTGTCGTCATGGATAATCATTATCCCTTGCGTATCGCTTTTATTGGCCATTGCTTCCGGAAAAGTCTGGTTTATACAATGGGGCGGATCATTGAAGAAATGAAGAGTATCAATCCAGTCGGCACGTGATTCAGCCATTTTGAACTGGAACACCTGGTCACCGTTGGGAATAGTATCGTGGACGTGACGCTCAAAGCTGAAGATACCCGGGCCATCCAAACCGTCGGCGCATAAACCTCTCATTATGGAACACGACGACAGAACAATCCCGAATGTGACGAGACAGCAAGTACTAATTACGCGAGTGATGGACATGAGTGGTACTTTTCTTCGGTAAAAAACCTCGCGAAATAATTCCTGGCTCTCCGAAAAGACAGTGTACTACGCGATACGGTGAGGATAGGCTTCGAGGCCGGCTTTGAGGCAGCGGCAGGCTTCGATCAGGTCGGGCTCCTTGATGACGTAGGCGAGGCGCACCTGGCGTTTGCCCATGCCCTTGGTGGCGTAGAAACCGGCCATGGGGGTTACCTGGACAGTCTTGCCGTCGATATTGAACTCGTTGAGCATCCAGATGGCGAACCTTTCTGCATCGTCGACCGGAAGTTCGGCGGCGGCATAGAAAGCTCCGTTCGGGACGGGGCAGAGGACGCCTTCCATCTTGGCGATCTCGGCGAGCATTACGTCGCGGCGGTGGATGTATTCCTTGCGGACGGACTCGAAATATTCCTTGGGAGTGTCGAGGGCGCCAACTGAAGCTATCTGGCCGTAGGTCGAAACGCAGAGACGGGCCTGAGCGTAGCGGAGCACATATTTCATAACCTCAGGATTCCTTGAGACCACGAAGCCGATGCGTGCGCCGCAGAGACTGTACCTCTTTGACACTGAATCGAGCAGGATCACATTCTCTTCCAGCCCCTTGAGCTGAAGTGCAGAGAAGTGCGGCTCGTCGGTGTAGCAGAACTCGCGGTAAACCTCGTCAGAATAGATGAAAAGTTCGTGCTTCTTTGCAATCTGGCCGATCTTCTCGATGTCTTCGCGGCTGTAGAGGGCGCCTGTAGGGTTGTTAGGGTTGCAGAACAGGATACCCTTGGTCTTCTTGGTGATGTGCTTCTCGATCTCCGACATCTCGGGCAGCTTGAAGCCGTCTTCGATGCGGGTGGTGATGGGCTTCAGGGTTATGTTGTGCTGAACAGCGAAGGTGTTGTAGTTGGTATAGAAAGGCTCGAACACGATAAGCTCGTCGTCAGGGTCGCAGGTAGCTGCGATGGCAATCTGGAGAGCTTCGCTGCCGCCGTGGGTGACTATGATGCTGTCGGGGCTGACTTCGATGCCGAGATTTGCATAATAACCTGCCATGCCTTCGCGAAGAGCCTTGTCGCCGGCTGAGTTGGTATAGCTCAGAACATGCATCTGGTTGTTCTTCACGGCTTCCAGAGCCTGGACGGACGAATCGACGTCAGGCTGTCCCATGTTGAGATGATAAACTTTGATGCCGCGCTCTTTGGCTGCGTCGGCATAGGGGATCAGTCTCCTGATGGCTGATACTGGAAGGTTGAGGGCTTGGTTTGATACTGTAAGCATTGCGAGTATTAAGATTTACAAGGTCGCGCAAAAGTACTAAAAAAGAAGTAAAAAATGTTAAATTTGCGGCATGAAAGACACCGAAGCGAACAGATATGCACAAAGAGGCGTCTCTTCTTCCAAAGAAGACGTTCACAAAGCTATTTCGAAGCTTGACAAAGGCTTGTTCCCGAAGGCATTTTGCAAGATAGAACCCGATTATCTTGGCGGCGACCCTGACTGGTGCGTGGTTATGCACGCTGACGGAGCCGGCACCAAGAGTTCCCTTGCCTATATGTACTGGAAAGAGACAGGCGACATGGACGTATGGGCCGGCATCGCTCAGGACGCTATTGTGATGAACACAGACGACCTGCTTTGTGTAGGAGCTACAGACAACATCCTGCTTTCCTCTACAATCGGCAGGAACAAGAATCTGATCCCCGGCGAAGTAATCTCCGCAGTGATCGGAGGCTCTGTCTCCTTTATGGAGAAGATGCGCGGCTACGGCATCGATATGGTCCTGACCGGCGGAGAGACCGCAGACGTGGGTGACCTTGTCAGGACAATCATTGTCGACAGTACAGTAGTCGCACGCATGCGCAGGGCAGATGTCATTGACAATGCCAACATTGCTGCAGGCGACGTGATCGTAGCTCTGTCCAGCAGCGGCAAGGCAGTTTACGAAGACAGCTACAACGGCGGCATGGGCAGCAACGGCCTGACCAGCGCCCGCCACGATGTGTTCGAGAAATACCTCGCTGCGCTCTATCCCGACAGCTACGACGCCCATACGCCCGCAGATTTCGTATATTGCGGCAGCCGCAGGCTCACTGAGATCGAGCCCGAAACCGGCCTGACCTACGGCAAGCTGGTTCTGTCGCCGACCCGTACTTACGCTCCGGTGGTGAAAGAGATGCTCGCCATGCACCGGCATGACATACACGGCATGATCCACTGCTCTGGCGGCGCACAGACCAAGGTGCTCCATTTCGTGGACGGCCTTACAGTCATAAAGGACAATCTGTTCCCCGTGCCTCCGCTGTTCCGCGTTATACAGCAGGAGAGCGGCACTCCCTGGGATGAGATGTATAAAGTGTTCAACATGGGCCACAGGCTGGAGCTCTATGTGCCGGAAGCAATAGCCGCCGACCTCATCGGCATCAGCGGCAAGTTCGGCATAGACGCCCGCATAATCGGCCGGGTTGAAGCTTCGCAAGATACCAAAGTCGTCATAGAATCTGAATATGGAAAGTTCACGTATCGGAAATAGCCTTGCTGCGGCCTTGATCATTGCAGTGACTCTGCTGTCCGGATGTAAACTGCGTACAGATCTTGACGAGATAGTTCTTCCCGCCGCCGTGCGGACGGCAATGTATGACACTGCTTCGGTCAATTTCATAGACTTTTCGAACTACGGAGAGTTGAAGTCCCTGCCTATCGGCATATTCGATGCGGACTCCACCAGTATGACCCTGCTTGAGACCTGCACTGGCATGGATCGCTTTGACAATATCACAGGAGCGTCCAGAAGTGACGGTATCCTCGATTTCGCAGGGGAATACTTCCAGTATTACACCGCAAAAAGCGACGACGACTGTTTCAACAGCACACTCTTCCTTATGAAGGACAGTTATTGGGATTCTTTCAAAAAGGAACGTTCCAAAATAGTTGTGGCAGGAGGAGCGCTTGTTCCTTCCAAAGGGCTGGACGACATGATGTCCCTCTCAGAACACAATGGAGCGGGAGTGAAAGTTATTTCTGCAGTAGACGCCGGCATCAGGGCGATGTTCGATTCTCTTGCGAACGACAATATATCATCGTTCACCGTGGCTTCGCTCAGCGACAGCAGCGGCAACTTCCTTCAGGCATATTCGGAAGCAATAAAGAAAATCTCCGCGCAGAGAGGTAATACCCGTTCTATCTCGATAATAAGCGGGGAAAACAGTGTCGAAGGGCTCTCCAGGATCGTCGAGGAGCTGAAGAACGCCTCTTCCAAATCACCTCTCAAGGTCATCATCGTCGACGGCATGGACGACAACTTCAAGACGGGCTGCCTGAAGCTGCTTGAACAGTACCGCAGTCAATTCGGAAACGGAACATACCCTTACCGCAGCATTCTGGCTGACGACATTATTTTTGTCGACCCGTCGCTCAGCGCAGCTGTGGAGTGCTATACTGCCCTGAGGCGCGACAAGAACCTTGCGTTGCGCGCCGACAAGCAGAAAGTCAGCTATTTTTATGGTTTTTAAAGAAAGCGTAACACCAGAAGAAATAGAGTCCCTGGAACTCATAGCCTTCGACGGGCCAATCACAGTCGTAACCGGCCGTGGAGAGGAATTCGACGAGGCTATCCGTCATCTGTCTTCGTGCAGGATGATCGGTTTCGACACAGAGACCAAACCTATCTTCAACAACAAGGCCCATCGCAACGGTACGGCCCTGCTTCAGCTTTCCAGCGAAACTAACGCCTATCTTTTCAGGCTTCAGATGCTCGGCCTGCCTGCTGAACTGGCGAGGATCCTCGCTGACAACAGCATAACGAAAGTCGGGGCGGCGGTATCGGATGACATAAGGGGGCTTCAGCGTTATGTGGATTTCAAGGCGGCCAGATTCATGGACCTGCAGTCATTCGCTGAACGTTATGGAATAAAAGACAAGAGCGTCAAGAAGCTGGCGGCCATTATCCTAGGCAGAAAAGTGTCGAAGGCCCAGCAGCTTTCAAACTGGGAGGCACCGGAACTTTCCCGGCCCCAGCAGCTGTATGCGGCCACCGACGCCTGGATCTGCCTCAAGATGTACAAAGCTCTGCTCGGCGCATGAAACCCTGCGGCCGGATGAAAAACATACAAGATGAAGATAAAAGCCTTTTTGCTGAAGTATAAGGTAGCTGTGACGCTGATTGTTCTCGGCGTACTCATGCTTATCATCTTCCCTCAGAGGGGTACTTTCAAGTACAGCTACCATACGGGCGGCACCTGGATGTACGAGACCCTCGTGGCCCCGTTCGACTTCCCTATACTGAAGACCCAGGAGGAACGTCTGATGGAAATGGAAGAAAAGGCCTCCGAAGTTCTGGATTACTATCAATTCGAGTCCAGGGTGTCAGACGACAGGATTTCTTCGCTGAAACAGACAGCTGCCGACGCATCATCTGCAGACAAGAATTTCATTTACGCAACTGCATCCGCCCTCCAGTCTATCTATGACAAAGGTGTGATATCATCGGATGTCGACGACCGTCTTGAAGACAAGGTTATCTTCATAAAGAAAGGGAAAAGGGCTATAGAGACGGCAGGGGCCGAGCTCTTTACTGTAGATGAGGCTTATACGAGCCTTAAGAATACCGTGGCCGGCCGCTTTGGCGAGGAACTGACCGATTCCCTTTTCAATTCCCTCAACATAAGGGAATACATCACGGCAAACCTGAGCTACGACGAAGCCACTACGATGCTGGTGCACCGCAATGCAGTGGATTATATTTCACCCACCAGCGGCGTGGTTTACGCCGGCCAGCTCATAGTTTCTAAGGGAGAGATAGTGACAAGGGAAATCAACCAGATGCTCGATTCCTACAAGTCGGAGTATCTGTCCCATTATGGCTATAACGACTCCAGGCTGGCGTCTTTTTTCAGCCATGTCCTCTTCGTGGTGATCATGCTGTGGTTGCTGGTGTGCGCAATCCAGCTGACTGACAGTATTATTTTCCGGTACGGAAGGCAGCTCACCTTCATCGCAACCCTCGTGCTTCTCGTATTCATAGCCATTGCCTTGATGATGAATGTAAGGGAGAGTTACCGGATGATCGTCCCGCTGGGTATGTACGTAATAATAGCTCAGTCGTGGCTGAAACCTTCTACAACATATGCGACTTATATAGTGGCTCTTCTGCCTCTGCTGTTCCTGGTCGACGGAGGAGTTGAACTGTATATCATGAATGTACTCTCAGGTGCTATACTTGTCAGCAGCAGCCGGTTCTACCGCAAGACCTGGAGCCAGTTCTTCTCAGCCCTGCTGGTGTTCGTGGGGATGTCTGTCGTGTATGCTGCATACGCACTTGCCCTCGGAAACGGAATCCACCGCGTGGAGATGTTGAGCATCCTGGGCTATTCGCTTTTGCTGCTGGCGGGATATCCGTTGATATTCATGTTCGAGAAACTTTTCTCATACGTGTCAGTCTCTAGGCTGTGGGAGCTTACCGATACCAGCAATGCCGTGCTGCAGGAAATGTCGAAGAAAGCGCCCGGCACATTCCAGCATTCATTGCAGGTGGCTTCTCTGGCTGAGAGCGCATGCAGGGAAATAGGAGGCAATCCCGTACTTGCGAGGGTGGGAGGCCTGTACCACGACATCGGCAAGATTATGAACCCGCTGTGCTTCATCGAGAACCAGACTTCCGACGTTGACTATCATGCCAATCTTACGCCCAAGCAGAGCGCCGCAGCCATTATCAAGCATGTGGACGACGGCGTGACTCTCGCCCGCAAGAACCAGCTGCCCGCGCTTATCATTAATTTCATAGAGAGCCACCATGGCACCAGCCGCACCGGTTTCTTCTATAACAAATTTATAAACGAAGGGGGAGACCCGGCCGACGAAGAGGCCTTCCGCTATCATGGCCAGCTTCCCTTCACGAGGGAACAGGTGATCCTGATGTTCGCCGACAGCATCGAGGCTGCGTCCCGTACACTCAAAAGTCATGATCAGGAGTCAATCTCCAAGCTGGTGGATTCAATAATGGACGCCAAGATCGCGGACGGCCAGATAGCGCAGTCCAAGATTACCTTCAGGGAGGTCGCCCAGGTGCGGGAATCTTTTAAGAAGTTCCTGCAGCAGATCTACCATGAGCGGATTGAATATCCGAAGATCAAAGAGATGTAACAATAAAAAAGGCTGGCGCAGCGCGTCAGCCTTTTTTGTGGTGTCAGGATATTTTAAAGCTCGTCGAAATTGACATCGGAATAGTCTTTGTCGTACGGCTTGTCTTCATAAGGGCGTGTCTCTGTAACAGGGCATTTCTCCTTGATGTAATCGATAACTTCCTTCAGCCCCTCCGAGAATTTCTCGAAGTCCTCTTTGTACAGGAAGATTTTGTGCTTGTCATAGACGAATTTCCCGTCTCTTTCAACCCTTCTCTTACTCTCAGTGATGGTGAGGTAGTAGTCATTGCCTTTGGTGGCTTTGACATCAAAGAAATAAGTCCTCTTGCCGGCTCTCACTGGCTTTGAATACACGTCGTCCCCGGTTCTTTCCTGTCCGCCATGATTGTCGTAATCTTCAAAATACATTTCTCTTCAATTATTAGATTAATTCTCTAACAAAGATAGAAACATTTATTATAATAAGCTATCTTTGTCAGATAAAATGAGATGATATGCTTAACCGCAGATTATTACGTATAAAGGCATTCAAAGTTCTTTTTTCAACCTGGCAGGATGGTCCGGCAGCACTGGATACAGCCGAAAAAGAGCTCATGCGTTCATGTGAAAAAACTCTTGACCTCTACTATTTCCTGCTCAACGTATGCGGACCTCTGAAGCAGGTCGCCTTCGACAAGATCGAGGCCCTCAGGAACAAATTCCACCCCACTGAAGAGGAGCGCAACCCCAACATGAAATTCGTGAACAACCGCTTTTTCAAAGCAGTTGAAGACAATGCGGAATTCCAGAAATACTGCAGCCGCAAAGGGCTTGTATGGGGTGAATACGACATTTTCATAAAGAAACTTTTCGCATCGATCACGGCTTCTGACTACTATGCCGAGTACATGGCCTCCAAGGAGGATTCATTCAAGGCTGACTGCCAGTTCGCCAGACGTATTTTCGAAGAAGAATTCGAAGACAACACTTCTCTCGACGCCATACTAGAAGACCTGTCGATCTACTGGACCGACGATGTCAACTATGTGCTGAACAATATAATCTATGCTATCGACAGCAAGATTGCCGGCAATCCGCTGATCCTTCCGGACGTGTTCATCAAGGACGAAGACCGCGACTTCGTGCTGGAGCTGCTGAAGGTTTCGCTCCTGCATTATGACGAGTATTTCAAGCTCGTATGCGACAGCCTTGACAACTGGGACTCAGACCGTCTTGTGTCTACAGACGCCACATTGATAGTAATGGGCATTGCAGAGGCAGTCGCCTTCCCGAACATCCCGGCCAAGGTGACTATCAACGAGTATGTCGAGATATCGAAATACTACAGCACAGTCAACAGCCGAGTGTTCGTGAACGGCCTTCTCGACAAGATAATCCAGGCCAAGATAGCTTCCGGCGAGATTGTCAAGACTGGCCGCGGCCTGCTCGACGGTGGTCAGAGAGTATCCAAAGAACAATAACGATAAAATAATAGACTATGAAATTCCTCACTTTATTCCTTCAGGCTGCAGGTGGCGCTCAGGGCGCAGGCAGCAGCATGGGTTTCCTTCTGATGATCGTCCTCATTTTCGTCGTAATGTGGCTGTTCATGATCCATCCTCAGCAGAAGAAACAGAAAGAAGTTGAAAAATTCCGTCAGGGCCTCAAGAAAGGGGACAAGGTGGTGACCATCGGCGGCATCTACGGCACCGTAGTGGAAGTCAAGGACAACACCCTTTTCCTCGAGATTGACCAGAACGTCAAGATAAAGGTTGACAAAGCATCCGTTGTAAAAGACTTCTCGGATGCCCAGCAGCAGGCCTAGTTGATTTTTATGCCGGCCTTCAAGTCAGCACGCTGGAAGACGCTGAAGTCGGACTGGTACATTCTGCTGATAGCGCTTGTGCTGTCCTTCTTCGTGTGGGTGTTGTATGACATGTCGCTTGGCTACGACACCTTTGTCCAGTATAGCGTCGAAGTGACATCATCACTGGCCGGCTATGACGAAAAAGCAGTTTCCAACGAACTCCTTGTCCTTCAGGGCAAGGGAGATGGCTATTATGTGCTGCTGAAAAAGCTGCGCCGCAGCAAGGTCGACAAGATCAGCCTGGAAGTCGACCCTTCGTTCTTCCATCCGGTGGAAGGAGTGCCAGACAGGTTCTTTTTGTGGACTGAAGATATCGAGATGGAAGTGGCGCAGGCTCTGAGCGAGAAGTTCGAGCCGGCTTTCTTCGATACCAAGCAGCTCACTTTTGACTTCGCGCCCCGGTCTTTCAAGACGGTGCCGGTCGACATCAAGAGCAACGTGAGCTGCAAGAGCCAGTATATGCTGACCTCGGAAGTCAAGGTAACTCCCGACTCCGTGAGGATATACGGCCGCACTGAAGACGTCCAGTTCATAGATGCAGTCCAGACCAAGTTCCTTTCTCTGAACGGCGTCGACCGCTCGGGCAGCGGAAGTATTGAACTCGAGCCTGTCAGAGGAGTGCGACTCGAGATGAAGCGTGTGAACTATTCTTTCACTGTGGCCCGATATGTCGAAAAGTCGGCAGTTGTCGACGTGGATGTGACAAACGTTCCCAGAGGACGTGAGATACTGGTCCTTCCCAGCAGGGTGACTGTAGTCTACAGGACTGCGTTTACCGGCGTGGACGACGGTTTCGAGCCGAAGGTGGTCGTAGATTATAAAGACTACGCCGATTCACGTTCCGGCAAGGTTATCCCCCGTATGGTGAATGCCGGAGATAACATTTTCTCCTACGAAATCTCACCGCTTCCTCTGGAATGCATAATGACAGACAGATGAACCGGCCGGTGATCATAGGGTGTACGGGAGGCATTGGCAGCGGGAAGACCAATGTGGTCAAGACCTTCGAGGGCCTGGGTATCCCGGGCTATGATTGCGACAGCAGGGCGAAGGAGCTTTACGACGAGGACGCCGGTCTGCTGGCCGAAGTGGCGCAGATCGCCGGAAGCGATGTAATAGCAGATGGAAAGCTCGACCGCAGAGCTCTTGCCGCAAAGATATTCAGCGACCATGACATGCTTGAGAAGCTTGAGAGCGTGGTGCATCCGGCCGTAATCCGCGATTTCTCCCGCTGGCTGCAGGAACAGAACTCAAAATTGGTTATATTTGAATCTGCTATCCTGCTGGACAAGCCATATTTGCGCCAGTTACCGGATTTCGTGCTGCTGGTTACGGCGCCCGAAGAATTGCGCATCCAGAGGGTGATGGCTCGTGACGGCCTGAGCCGCGAAGCTGTAGAAAGGCGCATGGCCAACCAGATAAAAGATGAAGACCGCCGCAAGTATGCGGATTATATACTTGAAACTAACGACAGGGATGCGATTATCCCTCAACTATTATCAATAATACAGAAATGGCAACAGATTTAAAGAAAGTATTGTCAATAACAGGCCAGTCAGGCCTTTTCCACTATCTCGCACAGTCAAAGAACGGTGTGATCGTCGAGGCTTTTGCAACCGGTCACCGCACCGCTTTCTCCGGCAATATGAAGATGACCACCCTCGCAGATGTGTCAATATATACAGATGACGACGAACTCCCCCTCAAGGAAGTGTTCCGCAAGATGAATGCTGCCCTGGGCGACGAAGAGGCTCCGTCTCAGAAGTCTGATGAGAAGGTGATCAAGGACTTTTTTGCCAAGGCTGTTCCCAACTATGACCGCGACCGTTTCTATCTGTCACACATGAAGAAAGTCGTAGAGTGGTATAATCTGCTCAAGAAATATGCTTCTCTCGATTTCGTGGATGACGAAGAAGAGACTCCCGAGGTCCGCAAGGATGAGGAGAAGCCCGAGTCGGCAGCCAAGATAGCCGCTGCAAAGCAAGCCAAGGCTCCTGCAAAGGCCACTTCAGCCAAAGCTGCCACAGCTAAGGCTGCTTCTACTAAGAAATCGACCAAGTCCGTTCAGAGGAAGGCCAACTGATTTGAAACTGCAGCTCATAACCTTAGGCTGCTCAAAGAACAGAGTGGACTCAGAACGCCTGCTGCGTCAGTTCGAGCAGGCGGGCTTTGTCATTGTGCCGGAAGAAGAGCCGCTTGACATGGCTAGACCGGACATCGTGGCTCTCAACACCTGCGGTTTCATACAATCTGCAAAGACCGAATCCATCGAGGCTATTTTTACTGTGCTGGAAGCCAAGAAACGGGGCCTGGTAAAGAAGGTCTTCGTCTTCGGCTGCCTGTCGCAACGTTACCGTAAGGAACTGCCCGAAGAGATAGAGGGAGTGGACGGTTTCTTCGGTGCCGATGACGCCGCTGCGATGCTGTCGGCCGCAGGAATCGCTTACGATCCGTCAGTCTCTCTGGAAAGACATCTTACAACTCCGTCGCACTATGCCTTCCTGAAAATATCGGAGGGCTGCGACCGCAGCTGTGCATATTGCGCTATTCCTTCCATCAGGGGCCGTCATGTCTCTGTCCCCATGGACGATCTTGTGTCGGAGGCGCAGATGCTGGCAGACAAAGGTGTGAAGGAACTGCTGCTGATTGCGCAGGATACAACCTTCTACGGGCTTGACATCTATCATAAAAGGATGCTCGGCAAGCTGCTGGAGCGCCTGGCTGACATCAAGGGTATCGAATGGCTCAGGATTCATTACAGCTATCCTTCTGATTTTCCTGAGGACGTGCTGGAAATAATGGCCGGCTGCGACAAGGTCTGCAAATATCTGGACATTCCTCTGCAGCATTCGTCAAGCAAGGTACTGTCGATGATGCGTCGCGGCATCGATGGAGACACGACAAGGGCCCTGGTCGACAAGTTCCGCAAGGCGGTGCCCGGCATCGTGCTGCGCACGACTATGATTGTGGGCCACCCTGGAGAAGGCGCAAAGGAGTTCCGGGACCTGCTGGACTTCGTGCGCGAATATCGTTTCGAGCGTCTGGGAGCATTCACCTATAGCGAAGAGGAAAACACCTATGGGGCCCTCAATTACAAAGACTCTGTGTCCCAGAGGGTAAAGCAGGAACGTTACGACACCTTGATGGAACTGCAGAGCGGTATTTCTCTGGAGTATAACGAAAGCAGGGTGGGGACTGTCGAGAGGGTTCTGGTAGACGGTTTCAGCGATGGAACGGTCCATGCCCGCAGCGAGAAAGAGTCAGTGGACGTGGACGGAGAAATACTCATACCGGCAGCCGCGATACCTGCGGCGATGCAGGGCAATTTCATGAAAGTCAAGATAACGGCCGCGGACGAATACGACCTTACGGCACAATTCATTTAGTCACCATGTTACTTGAAAACAAAACGGCACTGATAACCGGCGCAGCGAAGGGGATAGGCAAGGCAATCGCCCTGAAATTCGCCGCCGAAGGCGCTTCCATTGCCTTTACTTACCTTACATCCAAAGACGCTGCGATGGAAACGAAACGCGAACTGGAGGCATTCGGAGTCAAAGTGATGGCTGTTGCTTCTGACGCATCTGACTTTGACAGCGCTGCGAAGGTGGTGGATCAGGTGCTGGCCGAGTTCTCTCATATCGACATCCTGGTCAACAATGCAGGCATCACTAAAGACGGCCTGATGATGCGCATGAGCGAAGAGCAGTGGGATTCAGTCATTGACGCCAACTTGAAGAGCGCTTTCAACTATATGCATGCTGTTACTCCTGCTATGCTCCGCGCCCGCTGCGGCTCCATCATCAACATCAGTTCCGTGGTCGGCATTCACGGCAATGCAGGGCAAAGCAATTATTCGGCATCGAAAGCAGGTCTCATCGGACTGGCCAAGTCGCTTGCCCGGGAAGTCGGGTCCAGAGGCGTGCGGGTGAATGTGGTAGCCCCGGGTTTCATCATGACGGACATGACCGCCGGTATCCCTGAAGATACTCTGAAGGCATGGGAAGCAAGCATTCCTCTGCGTCGTGGCGGTACTCCGGAAGACGTGGCCAAGGTTTGTCTGTTCCTTGCCAGTGAAATGGCGTCTTATGTCACAGGGCAGGTCATCCCGGTGGACGGCGGAATGGCGATGTAAATGTTCTAGATCAGAACTACTATTCTTTCAGCTACAATCAGCAAAAGCAGCAGAGAGAGCAGGAAAACACCTGCTCTTTTCTGTGTCGACTTGTTGAAGAAAGCATACAGGAACAGTGATGCCGGCATAAGGATCAGCATCCATGCCAGTGAGCCTATGGACTTGCCGAAAACCAGGACGATAACGGAAAGAATCACGCTGTAGAACAGGCAGTGCAGGTGGCATCTTTCTGCCGCTATGTCCAAAGTGCCGAATACTGTCAGGAAAGAAATGACGGCCCATACAACGGATACCAGCAGCAGTATAACTTTCAGCACTGTGGCTGACTGGTGTATCGCAGGTATGCCGGCATCGATGCGGACTACCATACCTGCATATGTTACGACTGGCGACAGTATGTCGGTGAAATTCGAAATAATGGCGTGGATGCCGACTGCGAACAGCATCGGCAGCAGCAGTCCGCAAACCGAACCGATTATAGTCTTCCCTTTCTGGGCGGAATTGTTGTTGTCAAGGAAGGCCATCAGAGGAGCCATCCATATCAGAGGCGCGAAGAACAGGGAAGCTGTCGACAGCATCATCATCGACAGGAAGGGATTGTCTGCATCATACGGCTCTAGAGAGGCCCGGAAGCTGTAGAATACCGCCCAGGCAAGGAAAAAGGCAGCAATATGAATGGGGCTGAGGCACAATGCATCGCGGCATGAGAAGATCAGTACTGCGTACAGCAGGGGAAGGCAGGGGCCGAGACGCAGGGGGTACAGCCTGTCCATTGCAAAGAACATCAAAGGCCATACTGTAATCAGAAGCAGGGAGCCAATCTTAGAGATGTAAGGATTGTCGACAATCCAGCCTATGCGCAGATATTGTCCCGCAAGGGAATAGCTGAGGATATCAGCTGACGTACACGGCATGACAGACAGAGTCGCTATCAGTATCAGCGCAGTGACGGTCAGCGGAATCGAGAACTGATTTATGTCGTAGCGGGAGCTCATCAGTCTTCGTCGCCGCCTTCGAGTGAAAGCAAGTCGCAAGCAATGTCGTTGCGGTAGTAGCAGTCTTCGAAGAAGAGATTTCCGACGGCGTCGTAGGCATCCTCGCGGGCATCCTCGATATTTGCGGCATTGGCTGTGACCGCAAGAACCCTTCCGCCCGCTGTCACGACTACATTATCCTTGAAGGATGTGCCGCAATGGAAGACCATCGAGCCTTTCTCAACATGCCCCAGGATAGGGTACCCGGATTTGTATGCCTCCGGATATCCGCCTGAAGCCATTATCACTGTAACGGCAGCCTTATCGGAGATCTCAATCTCTTCGTCGGCCAGAGTGCCGTCGGCACATGCTATCATATGGGCCAGCAGGTCGCTCTTTATGCGGGTCATTACAGATTCCGTCTCGGGATCGCCCATGCGGACGTTGTACTCGATTACATAAGGGTCTCCGCCGCAATTCATAAGGCCGAAGAAAATGAAGCCTTTGTAATCAAGATTGTCTTTGGCTATTCCGGCGATGGTGGGCTCTATGACTCTCTTGCGCACTTTTTCCATGAAAGCTTCGTCAGCGAAGCAAACCGGGCTGACTGAACCCATGCCGCCTGTGTTCAGACCAGTGTCCCCGTCGCCTATGCGTTTGTAATCCTTTGCCTCAGGCAGAAGGAGATAGTCTTTTCCGTCAGTCAGTACGAAGGCAGACATCTCGATGCCGTCGAGGAACTGCTCTATGACGACCTTGTCGCCGGCAGCGCCGAATTTTCCGTCGAAGACGTCTTTCAGCAGAGATTTTGCCTCCTGCAGGTCAGAAACTATCAGCACGCCCTTGCCGGCTGCGAGACCATCGGCCTTGAGCACGTAGGGAGGCTGCATGCCATCGAGGAATGCGCAAGCTTCTTCATAGCTTGTCCCGGTGAAGGTGGCATATTTTGCAGTGGGTATGCCGTGCCTGGTCATGAAATCCTTGGCGAAGTCCTTGCTGCCTTCGAGCATGGCGCCTTTCTTTGAAGGGCCAATCACCTTCACTGAAGGAACCTCGGCGGCCAGGAAGTCGGTGATTCCCTCGACAAGCGGCACTTCGGGACCTACTACTACCAGGTCGATGTTTTTTTCGGCCACAGTATCTTTTACGAGTGGGAAGTCAGTGACTTTTCCGGGGATGTTAGTGGCGAATGCGGCAGTGCCGGGATTGCCGGGCAGACAGAAGATGTTATGATCTATGCGGCTTTGATCGATTTTCCATGCAATGGCGTGCTCTCTTCCGCCGCCTCCGATGACCAGTATGTTCATATATCAAAATGGGTTTGCTTGATGCGCAAAGATACAAATAACACTCTTATTTTTTATTACATTTGTAATATGATAAAAAGATGTCCGGTAATATTGACAGTGCTTGTGCTCCTGCTTGCAGGCTGCGCAGAAAAAGGTGTGATCCCTCCCAGAAAGATGGCGTCGATACTCCACGACATGTATATCCTCGATGCGCAGCTCGAGTATGCCAGAGACTATTCGGCCATGGCTGACACATCGGCAGTATACGGTTCCCTGTTCAATGAATACGGATACAGCATTGAAGATTTCAACCGTTCCCTGGATTATTATCTCCACAATCCCGTCCAGTTCAAGGAAATCTTCAAGATTGCCCATGACCGCTACGAAAACGAGGCTAAGGCCCTGGAGGCAAAAATGGTCGAAAAGGACGAAATTCCCGTGCCGGACGAGCCTGCCTCCAAGCCTCCCAGAGGAAGGAGAAACCGTCAGGGAGTTGATGAACTGGAATTAGAAGAAACCCGATAATAAACTGAAGCTGAACCTGAACCATGAACTATCTTGAGAAATACGGATACGTGCCGACCAATATCGACGAGAAGGTCGCCGCCGTCAAGGAAAACATCGCAAAGTGGCAGAACAAAGAAGTCTATGCCAAAGCTCTGGGAATGATCGACCTGACATCCCTCACAGTTACCGACACTCCCACCAGGATTGCTGCGATGACCAAGAAAGTCAACGAATTCAATGCTCTGTATCCGGATTATCCGCTGCCGGCGTCGATTTGCGTGTATCCGAATTTTGCCAAGACAGTAGCCATAACAAGAGATAATCCCGATGTCCATGTGACAGTGGTGGGAGGGTGCTTCCCCGCATCCCAGAGTTTCCTGGATGTAAAAGTGTTCGAATGTGTCAAGGCTGTGGGCGACGGGGCTGACGAGGTGGATATAGTGCTTGCACTCAATTCGTTCCTGGACGGCCGCTACGACGACGCATCTAAGGAAATAGCAGAGATAAAGAAGGCCATTACTTCTGCCGTGAAGAGGAATGTCCGTCTGAAAGTAATACTTGAAACCGGCTCGCTCGGCAGTAATGACGATATAGCCCAGGCTTCTTTCCTCGCCATGGAGGCAGGCGCCGACTTCATCAAGACTTCTACCGGCAAGACTTCCATATCAGCTACTCCCGAGGCCGCCTACATTATGTGCGAATGTATTTCCAAATATGTTTCAGCCACGGCCCGGAAGGTGGGTTTCAAACCTGCCGGAGGAATAGCTACCCCTGAGGATGCACCCCTGTATTACGGCATAGTAGATACCGTCCTCGGAGAAGGATGGCTGAACAAGGAATACTTCCGCTTCGGGGCCAGCCGCATGGCAAACAACCTGCTCAGCGCCCTCGAAGGCAGCGAA
>JAFZKU010000141.1 GCA_017551785.1 Bacteroidales bacterium
AAAACAGGACATTTCTTTACGCCCTGGGGCATATAAAGCAGTACGAGCATCTGGCGGGTCTTTCCGTCGCCGGTAAAAGTAATCTCCACCTGACGGCGGATAGCCTTTCCTCCGAGTGCGCCCTTACTCTCCTCAACAACGCGATAGCTCGTCTGGATATTGACCTCAGGAATAACACCATACTCGTTGTCCTGAAAGAGCTTCAGAATTTCAGGGCGGCGTGTTTTTTTCCACTGCTGGCGGTTGGCTACCTTCTGTCCATTGTTGGTGGTCAGGGCATCAGGTAAGATATATGTTCCCACCTTAGATTCATCATAGTTAGCTTCCTGGGCATGAGTCGGCACACGCATCATCAAAAGGACAGCCCATAGGACTATTACATGGCTATTTCTCATGGAGTCATGCTTTATGTTACCCGGGACTATTTGAAGTCGTTCCAGTCGTCGGTGCGGAAGGGACCTACGGGTAGGCCGGATACGGTGCGGAAGTTACACTCGGGATTGTCGGCCCAGGCGTAGCGGACTGCTACGGGGTACGGCACCTCGGGGCTCTCCACTACCACACGGAAGATAAACTGGCCGTTGCCTTCGGTATAGGCTTTCGCTACATGCCCCTTGTGGTCGGGACCTGCTACGGTGAAGCCCTTGATGTCGGTGTTCTCTTCTAGCCTGTCAGTACTGAAGGAGGGCATGAAAGATAGAAGTGCCTTGCCATCGGAAACCTGCATCTGCATATACTCCGGAGCGGCACAGGCCTGCTCGCGACCATAGATGCGGTTGAGGGCCAAAAGTGCCAGACGGCGACCCACCTCCTGCTTGTTCTTCGGGTGGATGTCATTTGCCATTCCGATGTCGATGTTCACCGCCATACCGACTCCATCCAGCTTCAGGGCTTTGCGCTGTGCCTCGCGGATGGCTGCCCAGCCGGATTCAGGCTGCAGGTCCTTGCGCTGCAGGTAGTTGGCAATCTGCACGAAATAGAACGGCAGGGCCTTCGATTCTGTGGGCTGCATGAAGCGGCGACGCTCGTTCTGAGGCTGTGGCTTGGGGTAGGGGGTTACCTGGGAATTCTTGTTGAAGCGGGCCTGCCAGTCGAGAATGAGTGTCTGGAAAAGGCTCTCGTACTGCACGGCGCGGCCTACGTTGGAGCAGCCCTGATACCAGAGGAAACCGCGAACGGGCATCGACAGGAAGGGGGCCACCATACTGTTGTAGAGGCCGGCGGGATACCAGGAGCTGTTCGGCGCTGCAGGTTCGGTCATGTCCTTGGGATTCTTGATGCTGGCGGCATCCAAGCTCTTTTTGCAGCTCCATTTGCCGGCGAGCGATATGTTTGTGCTTCCTGATGTAAGATAGAAGTCCTTTGCTTCCTTAGAGAAGCCGCCTTCGACGCCAGTGTCGTTGATGCGAACAGTGAGAACGTTCTTGCCAGCCTTCACCAATTTGCCCGGGACAGTGTAGCTGCGATTTGCCATCCAGCCGGAAGTCATGCCCACGCGCTGCCCGTTCCAATAGGTGATGTCCTCGTCGTCGATGGCACCAAGCTCCAGTTTCAAGTCTTTGCCAGCAAGAGCGGCAGGAATATCTACCACCCGGCGCATCCATACGATGCCGTCGAACTCCTTCAATTCGTTAATCTTGCTCCATGAAAGAGGCTGTGATACCGTTTCCCAGCTGGAATCATTGAAGTCTGTTGCCGCCCAAATGGCTTGGTCGATGTTGCCCTTTTCCAGACCCTGGTCCTGGCTATAGCTTTCCTGTATCCACTCGGCGCGCTCTTGCTGATAGAGTTGTTCTATCTTGTCTTCATTAAAGCCTGTTTCAAAAAGTCTCTTGGCATGTTTTTGGAAACCGATTACATTCTGCAAGCGGTCCAGGCTGACCCAGCTCTCGGCAGGTGTTCCGCCCCATGAACTGTTGACGACACCGATGGCAATGCCCAGCTCCCGAGATACCTCACGGGCAAAGAAATAGGCGGCTGCAGAGAACTCGCCCACCGTCTCTGGCGAACAGACTGCCCAACCGTTGGTATAGTCGAGGGGAACCGTCGTCTGCGGTGTGTGGGCCACCACTTTCTTGACCTGGAACAGGCGAACCAGCGGATGGTTGGCATTGGCCACCTCCTGCTCGTAGTTTTCCACCATGCCCCAACCCTTCACGGGCATCTCCATATTCGACTGGCCGCTGCAGAACCATACTTCGCCGGCCATCACGTTCTCGAGGACATGCTTCTTGCCGTCGTCGAAGGTCAGGGTGAAGGGACCTCCTGCCGCTGGTACCTGAAGGTCGAATTCGAAGGCGCCGGTTGTCTTGTCGGCCATCACCTTCACGGTCTTGTTGTCCCACGAAGGGGTAATCTTGACGGTAGCGCCCTTCTTGGCTGTTGCCTGCAGGTGAACACTCGTCTTCTGCTGGAGAACCATGTTGGAAGACATCCATCCCGGCAGCGTGACATCTGCCCGAATCATAGCGGCACAGAGCGTGGCCGCAAACAGAGAAAAGAATCGTTTCATAGGAGAGAAATTATTTGAATAAGTGGATTTCCGGTGTCAAAGATAGGATTTTTAATTCATAGTTCATAATTCATAGTTCATAATTATTTCCCTATTCTTATAATTTTGAATTTCGGATTTTGAATTTTGAATTATATATTGTAATTTTGCAGGCGCAATAGAAAATGATTAAACTGTAAAAGGACATTATGGCTCAGAAACCAAGTATACCAAAAGGGACGCGCGACTTCGGACCGCAAGAGATGTCGCGCCGCAACTATATCTTCAACACGATTCGCGAGGTCTATTCCCTCTATGGCTTCCAGCAGATAGAGACGCCGGCGATGGAGAACCTCTCTACCCTGATGGGCAAGTACGGCGAGGAGGGCGACAAACTGCTCTTCAAGATACTGAACAGCGGGGACTTTCTGCGCGATATTCCGACAGAAGACCTCCAGGGCGGCGCTACAGGTCACCTGGCCGCACAGCTCTGCGAGAAGGGATTGCGCTACGACTTGACGGTCCCCTTTGCCCGCTATGTGGTGCAGCACAGAGAGGAACTGACGCTACCGTTCCGCCGCTATCAGATTCAGCCCGTATGGCGTGCCGATCGTCCGCAGAAAGGCCGCTACCGCGAGTTCTACCAATGTGATGCCGATGTGGTGGGCAGCGACTCGCTGCTCTGCGAGGTGGAGCTGATGCAGATTATCGACGAGGTGTTCCGTCGCTTCGGCATCCGCGTCTGCATCAAGATCAATAACCGCAAGATTTTGTCCGGCATAGCAGAGATGATTGGCGAGGCGGATAAGATTGTCGATATTACCGTTGCCATTGACAAGCTCGACAAGATTGGGCTCGATGCCGTGAACGAGGAACTGCGACAGGACGGCATCGGCGAGGAAGCCATCCAGAAGCTCCAGCCCATCATTAAACTGAGCGGCACGAATGCCGAGAAGATTGCCACGATGCGGCAGGTACTGGCCGGCAGCGAAATAGGGCTTAAGGGCATCGACGAGGTGGAGTATGTGTTGACAACAGTCAACGGACTTCCGCCTGCGCCTGAGCGAAGCGAAGAACAGACAACAGACAATGGTCTCGAACTAGACTTGACTTTGGCAAGAGGCCTGAACTACTATACCGGCTGCATCTTCGAGGTGAAGGCGCTGGATGTGGAGATTGGCTCCA
>JAFZKU010000142.1 GCA_017551785.1 Bacteroidales bacterium
GGCGAAGCTCGGCCGGGCCTTTGACCAGAAATGCCTCTTCATATTCCTCAATGAAGGCGCCCGCCTCGCGGAGTTTGGCGCTGAAGCCCTCCATGTGTTTGGGGATGATGTTGGTGACCAGCACTTCCCCGCCGGTGGCCGCCGCCGCAACCATATAGGTGCCGGCCTCGATCTGGTCGGGGATGATGGTATAGGTGCCGCCGTGGAGGGCCTCGACGCCGTTGATCTTGATGGTATCGGTGCCCGCGCCGCGGACATCCGCGCCCATGGAGTTCAGGAAGTTTGCCAGGTCCACAATATGCGGCTCACGCGCCGCGTTCTCAATGATGGTGCGGCCCTCGGCGAGGACGCCGGCAATCATCGTGTTCATCGTGGCACCGACCGAGACCTTGTCCAGATAGATGCGGGCCCCGTGCAGCCGGCCGTCCAGGGCGTCGGCATAGACATAGCCGCCGCGGATGCTGATCTCGACACCCAGCGCACGCATGCCCTTGATATGCTGGTCAATGGGCCGCACGCCGAAGTTGCAGCCGCCCGGCATGGTGGTCTTGGCACTTCCGAAGCGGCCCAGCATGGAGCCGATCAGGTAGTACGAGGCGCGAATCTTCCGCATCAGGTCATAGGGCGCGTCCTGATACCGGGCGTTGGTACAGTCGATCTCAATCGTGCTCTTGTTCAGATAGCTGACGCGGGCACCCAGCTCGGCCAGAATGGTCAGCAGGGTATCCGTGTCGCTGATCTGGGGGATATTCTCAATGCGGCAGACGCCCTGCACAAGCAGCGCCGCGGGGATAATGGCCACCGCCGCGTTTTTGGCACCGCTGATCTCTACCGTGCCGTTCAGCGTTGTTCCGCCGTGAATAATATACTGATCCATGAAACACCTTCCTGTATGCCGTCGTGCGGCAAAAAACCGCACTGACTCAGCATTTTACCACAGAAAACCCCTGTTGGCAAGAAAAATCATTTTTCAGCAGTCTGTTCAGCAGCCTCTTCAACAGCCTGCACAGAGGTCAGAATGGCAGTGCCGATGGGACCGAAGGCTTCATCGGAGCGGGGGGCAAAGGTGAATTCAAGGATATAGCCCTGCTCTGTGGCAAAGGACAGACTGGCGCTGTCATTGTCTTCAAGGGTATAGCTGACAGCCTCATTGCCGTTGACCGTGACAATTTCCGCGTCTTCAATGTCCAGGTCTTTCAGTGCTTCCAGATATTCGTCCAGTTTCATGCCTCCGACGTCAACATACACGACGGCAATCGCCGCAGCTGAGTCCTCGGTCGCATAATAGGCGATGTAACCGCTGTCAAGATCCTCCGGAGTCAGTTCCACAGGCTGAAACGTATCCGGCAGCCACATCTTCACGTCAACCTCATCCAAGGTGACGAAATCGCCCTTGATACCGGCTTTCTTCATCGTCTTTTCCGCGTCTTCCCAGTTCATGACGGTCTTTTCGTCTTTCGCGGTTTTTTCGTCAGCGAATGCGCAGACGGAGATGCTGCAGAGCAGCACCAGAATCAAGATGACAGAGAACAGTTTTTTCATTTGTTTCATCCTTTCTTTTTTTATTCGTTCTGCTTCAAGAAAGCACCTGCCGGGGAGGGCAGGTGCCGGAGGGGAGATTCGATTATTGGTCTGATCAGGCGGCGTAATCGGCGAGGACCTCATAGACCTGATCTGTGAAATTGATGAACATGCCGGTGCCGTAAAGCGAGATATTCTCGGCGGAATCTTCGGTGGCGAGGAGATAGAGCTCGGCCATGACGGCATTCTTGTCCGTATCGACATAGAGCTTCACGCTGGTGGTGCTGGCGTTCAGGCTGTTGACCTCGGAAAGAACATCGGCCAGTTTCGCCGCGTCAAAGTTCAGGACGGTCATGCTCATGAGAATCTCAGAGCTGTCCTCGGTGAAGCAGATGTCAAAATGGCTCTTGTACTTGGAGAGCTCGCCTTCGTAATCGACCTTGACGTGCTCATAGGTGCTGCCGCCGATGGTGAGCTTATCGCTCTGCAGTTCGCAGACGGCGCCGTCGAGCTCGGTCATGGAGTCAAGATACTTTTGGGTGGCGCTGTAGTCCGCGGCAAAGGCGCAGGTGCCGATGCTGAGCAGGAGCATGAGGGTCAGGGTCAGCGCGAGAAGGGTTTTTGTCGTTTTCATAATCTGTCTTCCTTTCTGGTTTGGTATCTCCACTATAACCCGCGCGGCCCGAAATAGTCAAGAAAAAACTCGGCGCTGTGCGTTGACATTTCCCCGGAAAAAGAGTATATTTTCTGTTTGTGAACAGAGTGTTACACATTTATGATGGGGCACTCGAACAAAAATACTGTTTTACAGGAGGAAACAACATGAAGAAGATTCTTGCTCTGGCGCTGGCGCTTTGCATGATCCTGGCGCTTGGCGTGACCGCCTCGGCGGCGGACGACGCGGATTATTCCGGCTACACCATCCGGATTTATTCCAACTCGAACTCCACCGAGCGCACCACCTGGCTCATTCAGGAAGCCAAGGAAGCCGGATTCACCATCAGCATTGACGACAACAGCGTCATCTCGGGTGATACCGCCGCTGTCCAGGCCGCCAACGAGAACAAGGACGGCGACCTGATCTTCGGTCTGAACGAGACCCGCTGGAGCCAGCTCATCA
>JAFZKU010000015.1 GCA_017551785.1 Bacteroidales bacterium
GGCAGCAGCTCCCCGATCTTCCGCATAGCCGGCGACGTCTATGACAGAGGCGTATGGCAGCCCGTCATCGAATACTTCCTGCCTTACCAGATGTGCCACATGAGAGTGATGGAGAAATACAAAGTATGGCACGACGCATGTCACCTCGACGATGCCCTCATGGCTCCGGCCGGCAACCATATCGACGGCTATTCCCAGCCAGAGGACAACAAGACGGCTTTCAAGGCGCTGGACCCTGTCCACGGAGTGAACGTGGGCGGCTGGCATGACGCAGGCGACGACGACATCCGGGCCACCACAGGCGGCGAATGCTACATCCTCACCATGGCCCTGGAGAACTTCCATCCCGAGATCGACGCCACCGCCATCGACCAGAACAAGCATACCGTCGAGATCCACGAGCCGGACGGCAAGAACGACATCCAGCAGCAGATAGAGCACGGAATGCTGTATGTAGTGAACGGATATCTGGCGCTGGGTCGTTTTGCCAAGGGCACCATCACAAACAGCCTGCGCCAATACACTCTCCTTGGAGACCCGTCAGCAGTGTCTGACGGCATAAGCGGCAACGGAGACGACCGCTGGATTTTTCCCGACACCGGCAACGGCGTCAGCATGGCGGTCAACGTGGCGGCTTCGGCCCGTGCTCTGCGCGGCCTCAACGATACCCTGGCAGACCATTGCGTAGCTATTGCTAAAAAGATCTTCGACGAGGCCGAGATCCCGACAGGCTTCCGCGGCGGCCCCATGTCCAAGATGCAGCTGGCCACAGAGCTATACATCACCACCGGAGAACAGCAATACTTCGATTTTATCATAAACAACTGGGATGCAGTGGTCGCCTCGGCCGCCAGCTGCGCATGGTACATCGCGCGAGTGGAGAAGCAGCTGGAAGGCAACAAGAAATACCGCAAGCAATGCGAAGCCTTCAGGACAGCCCTTGTCAGATATCGCGAAATGCTCGACCGCCAGAGCTCCGAGACTCCCTACGGAGTGCCTTACCGTCCCAGCATCTGGGGCGCAGGCTGGGACATCCAGTCGTTCGGCTACCGTCACTACTTCCTGGCCAAGGAATATCCCGACATCTTCGCCCCCGACCAGGTGTTCGACGCCCTAAACTTCATCCTCGGCCGCCATCCCGGCATCAATCAGGCAGCGTTCGTGGGCGGAGTGGGAGCCGAGTCTGTGACCGTGGGTTACGGCTTCAACCGCGCCGACTGGACATACGTTCCCGGCGGCACAGTGTCCGGCACCGCGCTCATCCGTCCCGACTTCCCCGAGCTGCTGACATTCCCTTATCTGTGGCAGCAGGTAGAATACGTGCTGGGCGGCGGATCGTCGCACTACATGTTCCTTGTCCTTGCGGCTAAAGATCTGCTGGAGACAGAATAGACTTAGATTCCCTGGAGGATTTCAAGCATCAGGTCCGGCCGGTTTGTGGTGACATAATCCAGGCCGGCTTCGACCATTGTCAGCACCTCGTCCGGATCGTCAGGAGTCCACACATCCACAATGAAGCCGGCTTCGTGAGCCTCCTCTATAAGAGAAAGATCTTCGAGAATGCAGTTGTAGCGGTAGTCGATGCCGTCGATGCCGTCAGCCTTCATCTGGGCGAAGCTTACATTGTGGGTCCTGTCGAGGAATGAGACAGGAATTTCAGGGAAGATGGCGGCCAGTTCCTTGCACGCGCGGTAGTTGAACGAGATAATCTCGACGCGGTCCTGTATGCCGTACATCTGTATGGCTTCGGCGGTCCTTGCGATGCTGAGGCTCATCATATCATCAGTAACCTGCGGCTTGACTTCGATGATGAGTTTAGTGGCCCCCTTCATGCCGGCGAAAGCCGAGAAGTACTCGTCGACAGTAGAGATGCGCTCCCCGTTTACAAGAGTTGTGTCGGCCAGGACTTCTTCGAAGGTCATGTCCTCGACATTGCGGCCGTGGATGCTGGTGTCGTGGAATACGATGAAGCAGCTGTCGGCGGTGAGCTGGATGTCGCACTCGCTTCCGTAGAAGCCGCTTTCCACTGCAAGGCGCAGGGAAGCCATGCTGTTCTGGGCCGAGCCTTCAGTCTGCCAGAAGCCGCGGTGGGCTATAACACGGTTCTGCGGAAGGCTGTTGCTGCAAGATGCGGCCATCAGCAATATAGAAGTGAGAAGAATCAGTTTTTTCATAATATTTTGAATAGGTGGTTTTTACAGAAGGAAGAACATGGCCACGCCTATCATGCTGACAACTACGCCTATGACTTCTTTCAGACGGATCTTCTGCTTGTGCATGATGGAGTAGGGAGCGATGATGAGGACGGGTGTCAGCGCCATCAGGGTGGATGCGATGCCGGCGTTGGCGTAGCGCACCGCCATAAGCGACAGTGACACTCCGAGGGTCGGGCCGAAAAGGGTGGTGAGGGCGGCATAGGTGAAACCCTGACGGTTGTGGACTGCAGCCTTCATGTCCTTCAGCTGTCCGCTCAGCGTCATTATTAGCCAGAAGCCGGCGCCGCCGACAAGAGCCCTTATCATAGTCGAGGCGAAGGGCATCATAGTGTCCATGGCGGCGGGTGCATCGGCCGGCAGAGCGGCAGCGTAATGCTGCATGCCGATCTTGCTCAGTACCAGGCCGACTCCCTGGCCGACACCTGCACCGATACCGAGCAGCACACCCTTCAAGGGAAGGGACAGCTTGACATTGTGCTGGCCGCCGCGGCTGAGGATAGACATGGCGATGCCGCAGAGCGTCACGAACATAGCCAGCCAGGATTTCCAGGTAAGGGATTCTCCAAGCATCAGCCAGCCGGCGATGGCGGCTGAAGGCGGAGCCAGCGTCATGAACAGCTGGCCGAAACGGGCTCCTATGACTATGTAGGAATTGAAGAGGCAGTAATCTCCGAAGATATAACCCACAAGGGCCGACAGGGCCAGCCAGAACCAGGTGGCAGAGTCCGCATAGACAGGATAGGGCCTGCCGATGGTTATCCAGAGGATGATGCCGAGAAAGACAGATGCGAGAGTAAGGCGGATGACATTGACGGTCATCGATCCCAGCCTGTGGCTGGCCTCGTCTCCGAAGATAGCGGTGGCCGTCCATGAGACAGCTACTATAAGAGATAGTATTTCACCGAGGTGTTCCATATCGGACTGTGCTGCGCCGCAAATATAAAAAATAGTACTATATTTGCCGCCGAGTGACGGGGACATCCCGCCGCAAGTGTGCTTGGAACCACTATAAAAACAAGTAAAATGACTGAGAACAAACCCAAGGAGCAGCCCCGGCTCTCCGTTACCTTCGTCTGGCTCGCCGTCGCTTTCTGCGTCTGTCTGGTATCCTCCAATATCTTCGTACCGCGTCTGTGGCGTGTCGGATCGCTCCCTCTCCAACTCTCCGGAGCTATTGTTATTTTCCCGATATCCTATATAATCAACGACTGCCTCACCGAAGTCTACGGTTTCCGCAAAGCCAGGCTCGTTATATGGATAGGATTCATACTGAGTGCCTTCATCGCACTTGCCGCGCAGTTAGTGACGATGCTTCCTGCGCCGCTCTATGAAGACAGCATCCCTGTGGCCGACAGCTTCGACACCCTTTTCCGCATGGTGCCCCGCACTACCTTCGCTTCGCTGGTCGCCTTCATCTGCGGCTCACAGTGTAACGCATGGATAATGTCGAAGATGAAAGTGGCTACTCAAGGCCGCGGCTTCGGCTGGAGGGCCATCGTGTCGTCGCTCGGCGGTGAGTTTGCAGACTCCGTCATTTTCTATCCGATAGCTTTCGCCGGCAATCTGCCGTTCTGGGGCATCGTCGGCATCATCTGCACGCAGGTCCTTTTCAAAACTCTCTATGAAGTGATAATCCTCCCGCTCACTACAGTGATAGTGAAGAAGCTGAAAGCCCACGAGGCCCTCGACACATACGATTACGACATTTCCTACAACCCGTTTAAAATAAGAGATATATAGCCATGTCAGAAGACAGGAAGAAAGAAGGCCTTACCGCCCTCGGCAACAAGACCGTATACCATATGGACTACGCTCCCGAGGTTCTCGAGACGTTTGTCAACCAGCATCAGGACAATGACTACTGGGTGCGTTTCAACTGCCCGGAGTTCACTACACTCTGCCCCGTGACGGGCCAGCCGGATTTCGCGGAGATCAGGATAACCTACATTCCCGACGTGAAGATGGTGGAGAGCAAGTCTCTGAAACTCTATCTGACCAGCTTCCGCAACCACGGCGGTTTCCACGAGGATACCGTCAACACGATTATGAAAGACCTCATCAGACTGATGGACCCCAAATACATCGAGGTGACGGGTATTTTCACTCCGAGGGGAGGCATCTCAATCTACCCTTACGCCAATTACGGCCGCCCGGGAACGAAGTATGAGGCGCTGGCCATGAAGCGTTTTGAAATACACGAATAAAAAAAAAAGGAACCGCATGCGGTTCCTTTTTTTATTAGCAGAGCACGTATTCCATGCCGGGAACGACCTTGCCGGACAGCATGTCCTTGGCCAGGCGGTCGACAATCTCCCGCTGCAGCAGCCTCTTGATGGGGCGGGCGCCGTATGCCGGGTCGTAGCCGTCTTCGCAGAGTTGTTCGATCTTCTCGGGAGAGATGCTCAGACGGATGTTGGCATTCTCCAGCACCTTCTGCTTGATCTGGGAAATCTGCATGTTCA
>JAFZKU010000143.1 GCA_017551785.1 Bacteroidales bacterium
CGATCTTGTCCAGGTCTACGCCTTTCTTGCACATGTAGCTGTTGCGGGTGTTGCAGATGCCGGCTATGTTGATGGCCTGGCCGTTCTCTTTAATAACGTCGATGAGCTGGCGTCCTACATTGCCGTAGCCCACGATGAAAAGGTTGAGGGGCTTCTGGCTCTCGTAGAAGAACTCGTCGTGGATGGCGATGAGGCCCTTCTCCACGTCGTCTGTAGCTATGATGGCGGAAACGTTCCTCTCTGAAGAGCCCTGCGCGATGGCCCTGATGTTGATGCCCTCACGGCCCAGCGCCTCGAACATCTTGCCGCTGGCTCCGGCGTGGTTCTTCATGTCGTCGCCCACGAGGCTGATGATGGAATATCCCGTCTCCACCTTCAGGGGCTCCAGTTTGCCGAGGCTGATTTCATATGCGAAACGCTCGTCCACGGCTTTTTTAGCCACTTCTGCATCATTCTCAGAAATCACCACCAGCATTGTGTGGACCGAAGAGGCTTGGGTGATGAGGATGATGTTGATGGAATTGGCGCTGAGCACTTCGAACAGCTTGCTGGAATAGCCCGGCACACCTACCATGCCGCTGCCTTCCATAGACAGCAGGGCGAGCTTGTCGCTGTTGGAAATACCCTTTATAAAGTTGCGGCCCTCCGGCGGGTTGCGCTCGATGCGGGTGGCTTTACCGTGCGGGTCGAAGGTGTTTTTCACAATGATGGGAATGCCTTTGCTCACCACGGGCTGGATGGTCGGGGGAAAGATCACTTTCGCGCCGAAATGCGACAGCTCCAGGGCCTCGCGGTAAGAGATGTTCTCGATAGTCATCGCGCCGGGTACTATCCTCGGGTCGGCGGTCATCATACCGTTTACGTCGGTCCAGATCTCCAGCCTGCGGGCTGAAGTTGCGGCTGCGACGATGGCTGCAGTGTAGTCTCCGCCGCCGCGGCTGAGGGTGGTGACGCGGCCGTCACGGTCGCTGGCCACGAAGCCGGGGATTATTATGAGCTTGGCGCGGCAGCCGTTGAGAGCCTCGGCAGTCAGGGTCTCGGTGAGCTCCTGATCCACCACGTTCTTGCCGCCTTCGTAATATGTCTTGATGAAGTTGCGTGAATCCAGCCATTTGCAGTTGATGCCGATAGAGCTGAACTTGGCAGCCAGTATCTTCGTTGATAGCAGCTCTCCGAAACACATGATCCAGTCCATTGTGGAGTGGGTGATTTCGCGGATGTGGAACACGCTGTCGCAGATTCCGCGCAGCTGATCGAACATCTCGCCGAGCTCAGCTTTAAGGGGTGCGCTGAAGCCTTCCATCTGGAGATTCTCCACGATGTCGTAGTGCTCTTTTTCGAGCTTGCTCAGGTCGGCTTTGTAGTTGATGTCGGCAGCGGCTGCTTTCTTTCCTATCTCGATGAGGGTGTCGGTGGCGCCATGGATGGCTGAAGAGACCAGGACGGTCTTGTCGTTCTCGAGCTCGCTGAGCACGATATCGACCACTTTCTTCATGTTTTCAGCATTGGCGACCGAGGTTCCGCCGAATTTCAAAATCTGCATATGTGTGTCAATTAAATAGTTCGTAATGTTTCTTGATGGCTTCGCCGATCTGTTTGTATTCCAGCAGGAAGCCGTCGTGGCCGAAGGCTGAGGTTATCACTTCGAGCCGGCCGTTCTGCACGCCTTCGGCTATCCTCGCACTCTCCTTCACGGGGAAGAGGATGTCGCTGTCGATGCCGATGCAGAGGGTTTTTGCGCTGATGCGCTTCAGGGCAGCCTCGATGCCTCCGCGGCCGCGGCCAATGTTGTGGGTGTCCACGCCGAGGGTCAGCGAGAAGTATGAATATGCGTCGAAGCGGTTCACCAGCTTCTGCCCTTGATATTGCTGATATGTTACTGCGCGGTGCGCCAGCAGGAAGTTTTCGTCTGGCTCCGCCTGCGTCGCAGTGTATCCGTCGTAGTTGCGGTATGTGGTGAGGGCCATGCTGCGGGCTGCGGCCAGACCGGCTGCGCCGCCGTGCAGGTCCTTCTGCTCGTCGAATGTCTTGTCGGCAAGGATGGCCATGCGCTGCGCCTCGAGGGTGGCGGTGCACCAGGGGCTTACAAGCGCGCTGGTGGCCAGCAGGCAGAGATTCTCAATCAGGCCGGGATTGCTCACCGCCCATTCTATAGACTGGAAGCCGCCGTTGCTGCCGCCTACCAGGAAGTCTATCTTCTCGATGCCGAGATGCTTGCGCAGCACTTCGTGGGCCGACACAAGGTCGCGTATGGTAATAAGCGGGAACTGCCTCATCGGGGCCTTCGCGTAGTTGCTGGGGCCGGTGGTGCCGTAGCAGGAACCGAGGATGTTGGCGCAGACGACGAAATATTTGTCAGTGTCGAACAGCAGCCCGGGTCCGCAGAGGGTGTCCCACCACTCCGAAGGGTCGGAATTTGCGGTCAGGGCGTGGCATATCCAGATGACTTTCTTTCCGACAGGGCTTTCGCAGCTCGTGTGATATCTGATGTTGATATCTTCGAGCACACCTCCGGCTTCGAGTTCGAATCTGCCTTTATGGATATAATTGTGTTCTGTCATTTGAATATTTCAGGTTGAAAAAGGGTTGTGGGATTGGTTTGGAAAGATTCCGGGGGCAGTCCCGGCCCCGCAAAGAAATGGTATGAGAGTAGCGAAAGCATCACATGGAGCGATGCATTCGCATGGGCTTTATGAAGACTGAAATATTCATTTGCGGATTTACCAGCGGCAAAGATAGAAGAAAATCCCGACATGATGCAATTTTGGAGCGTTTTTTTACCTTTGTGCGTGCCAATGTATGCGAGTATCTGACAATATTCCCATATTGCGGCGCGAACACAGACAGAATGCTCC
>JAFZKU010000144.1 GCA_017551785.1 Bacteroidales bacterium
ACAGATGCTGTCGAGGATGTCCAGCAGCAGGAGGAGTCGCAACAAGCTACGGAGCCTACAAAATCTGATGGCGCAATCGCAGACGCTGCCCCGGATGGAACGGAAGAAGCTGCCGGCCTCGGCCAGGACGGGCAGACCGTTTCTCCTTCGCAGGACGGGCAGGCTGGCCAGCAGCCGAACTCCGGCAATACTTTTGACACCCGCACTGCAACAACCATCAACTTCCCGACCGTGGAGCTGGATAAGACTTTGAAAAAGGCTTCATACAATTCCAAAGCGCTGGCGACTGCAGGCGGCGCAGTAGGCGCCGGTCTGCTGACAACCCTGCTGACCAGCGTTGATTTCGGCCGCTTAGCTGCTGCCCCGCAACCGGAAGGTGTAGCAGACATGAGGGATGCCGTTGCTTCGTATTTAACTACTTTGAAGTTTTTTGAACAAATGGGAATAGACACCTCAGACCCCGCTATCCTTGAATATTTGTTTAACAATCCGTTAACAGGGTCATGGTCGCCTCAGAAAAGCCTTATTGAGAAACTTATAGAACTAGGCGTAGATCCCAACGATGCCGTTTTTCTCGAATTCACTGAATATATGGCCGCCAAGAACTTCTATGGAACACCCACAAAGCCCTCTAGCGACCCGACGCCTCAGATAAGCAATCTGCTGAAAACAGCCCACCACATGCCACTCAAGGCCGGGCTTTCAGTAAGGACTCCAGTTTCAGACAAGCTGTATCTTACCACGGGGTTGGATTATTCGAGATACGCGTCCGTGTATACTTACTCACAGAGCGGCGAAATAAAGGAATTCGAGCGTTATCTCGGCATCCCTCTCCGCCTGGACTGGGTGTTCGCCTCAAGCAAGATGTTCGACCTCTATGCCGGCGCCGGCGTACAGGCAGAATGGTGCCTGGCCGGATCAGAGGGTTTCAGCACCTCGCTGCTTGGAGCGAGCGGCATTCAATTCAATCTGACCGACTGGCTGGGAGTATATGTCGAGCCCCAGCTGAGCTGGAAAATGACATTAGACAAGCCCACCGCGACGACCTACCGCAGCGAACACCCCCTGATGTTCGCAGTGGCAACAGGCATCAGGCTGACCATTGATTAGTAGAATTATTATCTTTGTACACCATGAAACACTTTTATATGCTTGCTGCGATTGCAGCGTTTATGATGATGACTGCAACTTCCTGCGACAAAGTGGAGCAGGGAGATAACGGTGACAATGAATACAAGCCGCTGGAGCTCACGACTAAAGCATCCCAGTTCGTCGAGCAGGGCAGCACGTTCTCCTTTGAATTCATAGACCGCATCAACAAACATGCGAAGGCCGACTATATCATCTCCCCGCTGAGCATGCAGTTCCTGCTGGGAATGCTCCTTGACGGAGCAAAAGGCGAGACCGCGGAACAGATCGCCAAGGTACTGGGCTACGGTGCAGGCGAGGTGGACGCCGTCAACCAGTTCTGCCTGTCGATGCTAGAACAGCTCCCGAAGCTCGACGAGAAGACTACTCTCAACATAGCCAACGCCATATTCGTCGACGACGGCTGGCCCCTGAACAGCAGCTTCAAGAAAGACGTCGCCAAGTATTTCAATGCCGAAGTCAGCAACCTTGACTTCTCCGACAACGCCGGCTCTCTCAAAGTCATCAACGGCTGGAGCAACACTCACACCAACGGCATGATTCCCAAAGTGCTCGAAGAGGTCGACCCGAGCATCCTGGCCTACCTCATGAACGCCGTTTACTTCAAGAGCCAGTGGGTCAATCAATTCCCCAAGCAATCCACTGCTGACGAATTATTCACCGACGAAACCGGCATGGGCATCAACGGCAAGGTGAAAATGATGAAGATGAGTTGCCATCTCCCCTATTTTGAAAACGAGATGTATCAGATGGTGAGCATGCCTTACGGCAACGGCGCCTTCTCGATGATGGTCCTGCTTCCACGATATGAATACACTACCGCCGAAATCACAGCCTCTCTCAAGAAGGCGAACTGGAACGCGCTCCGCAAAGCTCCCCGCGAGACTGAAGTCGACGTCTGGTTCCCGAAATTCGAATCGAAGTATAAGATCAAACTCAATGACATCCTGTCGGCCATGGGTATGCCCCTCGCTTTCGGCGCTGCTGATTTCAGCGCAATGTCGCCGTATGCCAACCGCCTGAGCTTCGTGCAGCAGGACGGCGCCATCAAGGTGGATGAAGAAGGCTCAGAGGCCGCAGCCGTCTCAGTCGCCGGCATGGAGAAAAACACTGCCGTCGGCGGCGAGCCCCAAATAGCAATCTTCCATGCCGACCACCCGTTCATCTATCTGATTACGGAGGCCAGCACGGGAGTTGTGCTTTTTGCCGGAAGATACTGCGGCAAATAAATCTTGTTACCAGAAATTTAAGGCCGCTTCAGCAGGCGGAGGTCATAGACGCCGCCCACTGTAGCGCCTTGCTGTGCAACGAACTTGACGCGGACTGAATCCTTGCCCTTCAGCATCGCTGCCGGGACGGGATACTCCTCACCGATGAACTGCGACTGCATCCATTTGCCGGTATTGTCGACAGACATCATCAGCTCGTCGTCCACATAGACATCGAACTTGCGGGTAGCCCACTCGGCTGCGCCCCAGTATTTCACATACAGACTTACACCTTCTGAGATACCGCCGGTGGCAAGGTCATAGCTGAACCAGCCGCCGGAGCGGGCGTCGCGATAATGCACGTCGCGAGTGACGCCTGTGTTCGAGCGCTGCTGCTGGAGGCTGTGGTCAGTCTCGGGCTGCTGCTCGCCGGGAGCCACCTTGTCGAGGGTGCGGGCCTCGAGGGCCAGCATCTCAGCCTCCTTGCGGGCTAGTTCGTCT
>JAFZKU010000145.1 GCA_017551785.1 Bacteroidales bacterium
GCTGCCGTCCCGCTGAACGCTCAGAAAAGGGAGTATCCCTCTCCTGACGGAAAGTATTTCATCTATTTCAACGAGACAGACAAACAGTACTACATGCACGACAACCGCATGGATTATACCTACTGCGTCACCTGCGACGATGCAGATGACAGCTTCGACGACGGTATAGTTCCAGTATGGAGGGCCGATTCCAGGTATGTGTATCTCAGCGGGCTGTACGATCTGTGGCAAATCGACATCACCAGAGCCATCGCCCCTCTTAAAATAAGCAAGCGCAGACATGATGTCCCTGTCAAGTTTTTCCTTGTACTTGAAGGTAATACCGTGCCGGTCGACAGGACTGTCTACATGAAGACTCTCGACACCGTCACTGGTGAGTCAGGCCGTGCAACCTTCTTTCAGAAGGGTTACAAATACCGTTACAAAACTTTCAAAGACAAGTAGCAGTCGTGCTTGAATTCCTTCTCGAATGGGGCTATCTCGGCGTATTTATAGGCTGTTTCCTGGCAGCTACGGTTGTGCCTTTTGCCTCTGACGCCCTGCTGGTAGCCATGTTGCTTGCCGGAGGGGATGTCTGGATGACTGTGGCCTGCGCTTCTGCGGGCAACTGGCTCGGAGGCCTGACCACCTACGGCATAGGTCGCATAGGCAAATGGGAATGGATAGAAAAATGGTTCAGGGTCAAGCGGGAGACCATAGAGAAACAGAAGGAGAAGGTGGACCGATGGGGGCCTTTGCTGGCGCTTGCCACCTGGGTCCCGTTCATAGGTGATGTCTTTGCCCTGGTACTGGGGTTTTACAAGGCAAATTTCGTAAAGAGCTCAGCATACATGCTCATCGGCAAGACCGGCAGATTCGTCGTCTGGGCCCTGCTGTTCCTGGCCTTCGGCCAGCATCTTCCCTGGCTGGCTTAGAATCTGTACTGATTCTTAATTCCCGTGGTAAAGTTTCTTGGTCTGATAGACCGGCTCGCAGGTAAGGTTGACACCCAGCTTGCGGAGCACACCCATGTCGACCTGAGAGATGATGACGCTGGTGTGGGCCTCACATCCGGCCAGGTTGCGCAGCTGCTCCTTGGCCTTGCGGGCGTTCAGGTCTGTCAGGGCGCATATCGACAGGGCTATGAGTACCTCGTCTGAATGAAGTCTCGGATTGGAATTGCCGAGGTTCTCGGTTTTCAACTTGCAGATGGGCTCTATGATTATCGGAGAGATCAGGTCGACGTTGTCAGGAATGCCTGCCAGATGCTTCAATGCGTTCAGAATCATGGCTGAAGTGGCGCCCAGCAGCTCGCTGGTCTTGCCGCAGATGATGGTGCCGTCAGCGAGCTGGATGGCAGCTGCAGGGCCGCTTGTCTCATCGGCCCTGTGCATGGCTGCAACTGCGACAGCTCTGTCTGAAGGAAGGATGCGGGCCTGCTCCATGATCAACTCGAGCTTCGACACCTGCTCTGCATCTGCGTTGCCCTTACGCACCTGGCAGCATGTATTGTAATAACGGCGGATTATCTCATCTTTCGCCGCCTGGCTGACAGCCTCGTCATCGGTGATGCAGCTGGCAATCATGTTGACGCCCATGTCTGTAGGTGACTTGTAGGGCGATTCTCCGTAAATACGCTGGAAAATAGCGTTGAGCACAGGGAATACCTCGACGTCGCGGTTATAGTTGACAGCCATCTTGCCGTATGCCTCGAGATGGAACGGGTCGATCATGTTTACGTCGTTCAAGTCGACTGTTGCTGCTTCATATGCCAGATTGACCGGGTGTTTGAGCGGCAGGTTCCAGATCGGGAAGGTCTCGAACTTGGCATATCCGGCCTTCACGCCGCGCAGGTTCTCGTGATATAGCTGTGACAGGCATGTTGCCATCTTGCCGCTGCCGGGCCCCGGAGCGGTCACTACGACGATCCTGCGGGTTGTCTCGATATATTCGTTACGGCCGTAACCCTCGTCGCTGATTATGAGAGAAAGGTTAGAAGGATAGCCGGCGATCGGATAGTGGAGATATACCTTCAGACCGAGCTGCTCGAGTTTGTGCTTGTAAGAAATGGCGTTGGCCTGGCCTTCGAAGCGGGTGATGACAACGCTGCTGACATAGAGGCCGTAGCCCCTGAAAGCGTCGATCAGGCGAAGCACGTCCATGTCATATGTAATGCCGAGATCTCCCCTCACTTTGTTCTTCTCGATGTCTCCGGCATTGATGGCGATGACTATCTCTGCCTCGTCCTTCAGCTTCTCAAGCATCTTGATCTTACTGTCCGGCTCGAAACCGGTCAGCACCCTGGATGCATGATAATCGTCGAACAACTTGCCTCCGAACTCAAGGTAAAGCTTGCTGCCGAACTTGTTGAGTCTTTTTATGATGTTTTCAGACTGCTTCTCAAGATAAGCGTTGTTGTCAAAACCAGTTTTAAGCATGTCAGGGTATTTTTGAATTCGGACAAAAATAATTGATTTTGCAACTATGACATTACGTACGCTGCGTTTTTTACTAACAAATTATAAAACGGACATTTTGTCACGTTTTGGCGGCTGGTATCTTTTTTGCCCTTCCAGGGGCCAAACGAAAGACAATAAAAACTTAATAATATGACTAAAGGAAAAATAGGAGTAACTACCGAAAACATATTTCCGGTAATCAAGACATTTCTGTATTCCGACCATGACATTTTCGTCCGTGAGATAATAGCCAATGCAGTGGATGCAACTCAGAAAGTGAAGGCTCTGGCTGCTGCCGGAACGCTCACTCAGGAGCTTGGCGACATAGACATAGAAGTCAAGGTCGACAAGGATGCCAAGACAATATCATTCATCGACAACGGTATCGGCATGACCGAGGAGGAGGTTGACAAGTACATCAACCAGATTGCCTTCTCTTCTGCAGGCGAGTTCCTCGAGAAATACAAAGATCAGGTGGGCAGCATCATCGGCCACTTCGGCCTGGGCTTCTACAGTGCCTTCATGGTTTCCAAGAAGGTGGAACTCGATACTCTTTCATGGCAACCTGATGCCAAGCCTGTAAAATGGAGGTGCGAGGGTGATCCTGAGTTCACCATGGTCAAGGGCACGAGGACTAAGCGCGGCACGACTGTCACCCTCTGGCTGGATGACGACAGTGCCGAGTTCGCAGACGATTACAAGATCGAGGGTCTGCTCGCAAAGTACTGCAAGTTCATGCCTGTTCCGATCGTTTTCGGCAAGGAGAAAGAATGGAAGGACGGCAAGTATGTCGACACCGACAAGAACCATGTCATCAACAACGTGGAGCCGCTCTGGACTAAGAAGCCTGCCGACCTGAAGGACGAGGACTACCTGAAGTTCTATAAGGAGCTCTACCCCATGGCAGACGATCCTCTGTTCCACATTCATCTTAACGTGGACTATCCGTTCAATCTGACGGGTATCCTCTACTTCCCTAAGATCAAGGACAAGCTCGAGCTGAGCCGCAACAAGATTCAGTTGTTCTGCAACCAGATGTTCGTAACAGATTCTGTCGAGAACATAGTGCCTGAGTTCCTGACTTTGCTGCACGGCGTCATCGATTCTCCGGACATTCCTCTGAATGTTTCTAGGAGCTATCTGCAGAGTGATGCCAATGTCAAGAAGATTTCGGGTTACATCACCCGCAAGGTGGCTGACAAGCTGGAGGAGATCGCTGAGAACAACAAGGAGGAGTTCGAGAGCAAGTGGGACAATCTGAAGCTTTTCATCGAGTATGGTATGATTACCGACGAGAAGTTCTGCGAGAAGGCCCTCAAGTTCGCTCTGTTCAAGAATACTGACGGTAAGTATTTCCATCTGGACGACTACCGCAAGGCTATCGAGCCGGCGCAGACCGACAAGGACAAGAAGGTTGTCTACCTGTATACTACCGATCCGGTGGCTCAGTATCAGTATGTGGAGGTTGCAAAGAACAAGGGTTATGACGTGCTTGTGATGGACTGCCCTCTGGATGCGCATTATGTGGGCTTGCTGGAGCAGAAGATCGAGAACAGTACTTTCGCCCGCGTGGATGCCGATACTATTGACGCTCTGATCCGCAAGGACAGCAAGGAAGAGGTTAAGATGACTGACGATGAGAAGAAGCATCTCACCGAGGTTATGGAGGCGCTGCTGCCGAAGGAGAGCAAGTATAATGTGAAGATGGACAATCTCGGTCCGGAGTCTGCTGCGATTGTGATTACTCAGAGTGAGTTCATGAGGCGTTATCGCGACATGGCTGCAGTTGGTGGCGGTATGAATTTCTACGGCGAGATTCCTGATACATATAACATCACCGTTAATGCCCAGAATCCTGTCATCGAGAAGATCAAGGCCAGCGAGCAGGGGCTCAGCGCAGACAATAAGCTGCTGAAGCAGGTCACTGACCTGGCGCTCCTCGCCAATGGCATGCTGAAAGGCAAGGATCTCTCCGATTTCATCAAGCGTTCCGAAGAACTTCTATAGAAAAAACTCGAATATTTTTGGGATTTCAAAAAATAGTGATACATTTGCAATCCCAAAAGTAAGGGAGCTTAGCTCAGTTGGTTCAGAGCGTCTGCCTTACAAGCAGAGGGTCGGGGGTTCGAATCCCTCAGCTCCCACAAAAAAAGCCGAACAGAGATGTTCGGTTTTTTTTTTGTGGGAGGCTGCTGCTCCAGCCTACAAGAGATGGGCGGCGTAGATGCTGAGGAGGACATCACGCATCTCGGCGGGCTTGCCCTTCATGTCCTTATCGATATGGGCGATGAAGGCTTCCTTCTCTTCCTGAGTGTAATGACCGCTGAAGCGGTCGCTTGAGGTCAGCAGGTCGGCGGCGATGTAATTCGACGGCCATAACTTGAAGGCCGGAAGGATGTGGCTGTCGATTATCGACGCCAGAGCCCTGAACTTGTCGTTCTTCTCAGCCTTGTCAGCCTCCTGAAGCTCCTCCAGAGTCAGAGGCTTGCAGAACTCAAGGTGCACACGCCCCTTGTACTGCTGGATGCCGTTGATCATGCTCACAAGGTCCTCCCCTTGTCTCTTATGATATTCACCGTCACGTTTCTTGACAAGCAGCTCCTGAGCCTTCATGGCGCCGCAGGTCTCGTATTCATACGACACAGCCATCGGCATGATGTTCAATTCTGCGAAATCTTCCACAAATGAACCACTGCCGGACATGCTCAGCATCTTCAGTACACCCTGCTCGGTAGCATCATGACCATCCTTGCTGCGCCCCTGCTTCTGCGCCAGCCAGATGCTGCAGGCCTGGTTTTTCATCTTCTCTCTTATGTATTCCGACAGAAGCTGCGCCGAATTGTATAGATCCTTCGCAGAACCGCTGCGTTTTACTGTAATCATCCTGTTCGAACGGATAAGGTCGCCAACAGAAGGCACACCTATCAGGTTGTCACCAGCAGCAATCTCGGTCAGCGGAATGCCGTTCTTGAAGAGAGTTATCTGCACGAATGCAGGGTCCAGCACTATATCCCTGTGGCTCGACAACAACAGGAACCGGCCGATACTGCCGTCTGCCTTCCTGAAATTCTCAACGCCTGACACGGTCAGACCAGCGGTAGTAAGATCGATAGTCCTTTGGACAATCGGTATCATAACCTTGGTCTGGAAATCCTCCACTCCCTTGATATCCATCAGGAAAGAAGTCAGATATCCATGTCCCTTGTCGGAGAAAAGGAAATCTTCGAACATATAAGTGGTAGGAGAAATGGCCATCCTCTTGGCAGCCTTTTTTACCTCCCTGTCGTTATAAGGTCGTATCGGATCGAATTTCTTATCCATGTCTTACAGATTTTCTTCGCTGCGACTATAGAGATCCACGCAAGGCATGGCAATCGCAAGAATCGCAAAGGATAATGTTATTATATAAGGCAATTGTTCAAATGAATACTTTGAATCATCTAGTCTGCAGAAAAGTAACGCAGTTGCACAAGCCACTGCAACCATGAGCCAGCCCCGCCATCCGGTAAGCCTCCAGAGCAGGAAAGCAATACCCGTAAGGGAAAAGGCCATCAGCAGAACCTTGACGTCAACTCCGAACGCAACACCGGCAATCAGCAGCAGGGCGACAAGCATTGCGCCTCCGAAAAGCGAAGCGTAATCATACCTTATCACCCCCGCTCCTGCTGCAGACTTGCGGAGAGAATTGGCAGACGCCAGCTTGCCAGCCTTCGAACTGCCCACCAGATACTGAACTCCGAAAATGATCAGAACCACCAGGAAGACAGCAATGAACAGCAGCTCGGCCATCTTGTTGCTCTCAATCCTTCCGGCCAGAAGAGATGCGCCCCACGCCAGAGCAACGCAGATGGCGCCGAAGAGCAAGTTGCGGAGGAACTTAGAGAACGCCTCACCGGCTTTGATCCTGCCGGACATGACGGTAATGGCGAACAGGAAGCACATAAGGGCGAAAGCGACGGCCAGCCATATCCATGTACCGCCGACACCAGGCCTGAGCCATCCGGTGAGCATCTGGGTGTTCATGAACCCAAGCAACCCGGAAAAACAAGCGAAGCCCACGAGCAGGGTCACAACGGGAATAATGTATTTTCTAATCTTTCTCATGATAATCATTGAAAATGTGCCGTACCTTCAGCAGCGACGAGTCTCCGTAACTCAGGAACCTGAATCCATTGTCCAGGGCAAAGCCGTACATCTGCTTCCATCCATCTCCGACTGCAGCCGCAATAAGCAGCAGCAAGGTACTCTTAGGCTGATGGAAATTCGTCACCATATAGGTCACGAACTTGAACTGATAGGATGGCACGATAATTAAGTTAGTTCTTGAAGTAATAGAGTTTAGATTATTGTCAGTTAAATATTTAATCAAAGCATTAATAGCAGCCGCAGGAGAGTAAACATAACCCTCGTCACGGTAAGGTTCCCACTGCTCCACCACTCCAGGCTCACCCCTCTCTATGCAGTGTACACCCAGGTAATAAAGAGACTCCAGAGAGCGGATCGAAGTAGTTCCGACAGCCACCAGATCCTTGCCGCAAAAGCGGGAAAGGGTAGTCAGGAAATCTTTCGTCACGGAGAAAGGCTCCCCATGCATCGTATGGTCGGCGATATACTCGCTTTTGACTGGAAGGAATGTACCAGCACCGACATGCAGACAGAGCTTTACCCACTCTATGCCCTTGGCATCTATGGCAGAGAGTTCCTTTTCAGTAAAATGCAGTCCGGCGGTCGGCGCAGCCACGGAACCTTCCAAACGTGCATACATTGTCTGATAGCGCGCGTAATCTATGGCCTCGGTCTCCCTGTTAAGGTATGGCGGAATCGGCATCTTGCCGCACATTTCCATAACCTGGGAGAAGGAATAACCGCCTTCCCAGCAGAAACGTACAATGAAAGCGTTGCTGTCACGACAAATCAAGTCAGCCTTCAGGTTAACCGATTTTATTTCCTCATTATCAAGATGTTCTACATATAAAGATAGTGTGTCGCCTTTCCATTTCTTTGCATTTCCAACGATAGTTTTCCACACGCAGCTGCCAGTAGTTGCGAACGCCTGCTGGTAGTCGGCCGGCTCCTTGGGTTCGAGGCAGAAGACCTCGATCAGAGCACCGGAATCGCGCTTGAAAAACAGCCTTGCGGGAACCACCTTGGTTTCATTGAAAACCATCAGGGAATTAGACGGGAGATAGTCTGCAATGTCCTTGAAACGGCCCTCGCGGGGCGTTCCATCCAGGTAAATGAGCAATTTCGAATCATCCCTGTGCTGCAGGGGATAC
>JAFZKU010000146.1 GCA_017551785.1 Bacteroidales bacterium
CCCAAGGACTAGTGCTATGGACAAGTTCACACAAGAAGCCGGCAGTCTCGTCATAGACAGGCTCATAACAGCCATCCAGGAGAACAAACAATACCTGAGCGACATCGACGGCGCCATCGGCGACGGCGACCACGGCATCAACATGAACAAAGGCTTCACGCTCTGCCGCGAAGCCCTGGACAAGCAGCCCGGAGACTTTACCTACGGACTCAAGACTCTCGGAAAAATCCTGATGATGAAGATCGGAGGGTCTATGGGGCCGCTTTACGGCAAGTTCTTCCTCTCGATGGGAAAAGCCTTCGAAGGACAGCCCGAAATCGGTAAAGAAGAGTTCGGAGCAGGCCTGAAGGCGGCACTGGACGCCATCCATGCAATCTCACCGGCCCAGGTGGGTGACAAGACCCTGATGGACGTGCTGATCCCGGCTGAAGAAGCCTACAGCAGCGCCGCAGCAGAAGGCCGCAGCTTCCCTGAAGCCCTCGACGCAATGGATGCCGCAGCCCTCAAAGGCCGCGACAGCACCGTCGACATGGTAGCAAAGCTCGGCCGCTCCAGCAGGCTCGGCGAGCGCTCCAGAGGCGTGATGGATGCAGGATCGGCATCATGCTACCTCATTCTCCACACCATGGCAGCCACAATCAAGGAACTCCTTGCCGCATAGGCCATGCTGATAGTCCTGCTCATCCTCGCTATAGCATTCATCGTCGTCTCGACGACGAAGTTCAAGCTGCATCCCTTCCTGGCCCTGATAATAGCAGCCATAGGGTACGGCCTGTGCTCCGGCATTCCGCTCGGCGAGATCATACAGTCCGTGAACAACGGCTTCGGCAGCACTGTCAGCTCGATAGGTATTGTAATCGTCATCGGCTGCATCATCGGCACCTTCCTCGAAGAGTCAGGCGGAGCCTACGTCATGGCCCGCAGCGTGCTAGGCCTGGTAGGTGAGAAGCGCGTGCCGCTGGCAATGCTGCTGCTGGGCTACTTCATCTCCATACCGGTCTATGCAGACTCAGGATTCGTAATCCTCACCCCGCTGAACCGCGCCATGTCCAAGAAAGCAGGCATCACCCTGGCAGCCTCCGCCTGCGCCCTGGGCCTTGGCCTCACCATATCCCACTGCCTCGTGCCGCCCACCCCGGGCCCCATAGCTGCAGCAGGCATAATGGGAGCCGACCTCGGCCTGGTCATAATGACCGGTTTGATCGCCAGCATCCTGCCCGTTCTGCTCACATGGCTATACGTCTCCAAATGGGCTTCCCGGGTTTACATCGACCCGGCCCCGAACGAGACCGACGCCGAGATAGCTGAAAAAGTAAAGCAGGCCCCGTCTGCCTTCAAGTCATTCCTGCCTGTTGTAATCCCTCTGGTGCTTATAGTGCTCAGGTCAGTGTCACAGTTCCCCTCGGAACCATTCGGAAGCGGCACTTTCGCTACCATCATAGGCTTCATCGGAGAACCCGTCATGGCCCTTCTTATAGGAATGGTCCTTGCCTTCACCCTGCCCAAGAAATTCGACAAGCAGATGCTCTCTTCCACCGGATGGGTGGGCAAAGGGCTGAGGTCTGCAGCGATAATAATAATGATAACGGCCGCCGGAGGCTCCTTCGGCATGATACTGCGCGACTCCGGGATCGCCGACGTGCTGGGTAGCTCGCTCTCCCAGCTCAAGCTCGGCATATGGCTGCCCTTCCTGATCGCAGCCGCGCTCAAGACCGCCCAGGGCTCGTCCACCGTAGCCATAATCACCACGGCTTCGATAATCGCTCCGCTTATGGATGTGATGGGCTTCGTCGCCCCGCTCGAAAAGGCCATCCTCGTCACAGCGCTCTGCTCAGGCGCCATGGTTGTCGCCCACGTCAACGACAGCTTCTTCTGGGTAGTGACCCAGATGTCAGGCATGAGCATCAAGACCGGCTACAGGCTCCACACCCTCGGCACTCTTATGTGCGGTCTGGCCGCCATGCTTACTATGGTCCTTATGTACGCAATTTTCTGTTAACAGCATATGAAAAAGAAATCGATACTTGAAATCAAGTCCGTCTACACCGCCAATGCATTCATGATAGACGGAGTTCCTCACGTCGGAGCCGGCTCAGAGACCACTCCGGCCGTATATCTGATGGATCTGGCATCCGGGAAATCAAGTCTTGTGGACGGCTGCCCCGGCGGAGTGATGAGCTTCGTCCCTGCACCGGGCCATCCTGACCTGTTCTATTCAGTGATGGGCCTGTTCCCGCCTTTCGTCGGCGCAGACGCCGGCATTTATATGCATCGCCGCACTGCCACGGGTTGGGAAACCAAGAAAGCTATGCACCTGCCGTTCGCCCACCGTTGCGACATCCTGGAGAAGGACGGCCGAAGCTATATCTTCGCCGCATCCTGCAGCAAGTTCAAGAAAGACCCGCTGGACTGGGAGCTGAGCGGCGAGCTCTACGTCATCCCTCTCGACGAAGCTACCGGCCTGCCGGGCGAGCCGGAGCTGGTATACAACCGTATCTGGCGCCATCACGGCATGCTGAAAGCTAAGGTGGACGACGTGGACACTCTGCTGTTCTCCGGCGCCGAAGGCATCTTCTATATGGAACTGGCCGGCGATAAATGGATAGTAAAGCAGCTCTTCGACCACGAAGTCAGCGAGTTCGGTCTCATCGACATGGACGGCGACGGACATGATGAACTGGTGACAATCGAGCCTTTCCACGGCAACACCCTCAATGTTTACAAGTGCGTTGACGGGGCCTGGACAAAACTTTACACCGATGAACTGTGGTTCGGTCACGGCCTGAGCTGCGGCATGTTCAAGGGCGAGCCCATTATAGTTGTCGGAAACCGCCGCGGTCCGCTGACCCTCTGCCTCTACAAGCGTAAAGCTGACGGCACTTTCGAGCGCCAGACACTCGAGGAGGAAGCCGGCCCGACCCAGACCCAGGTGTTCACTGCAAACGGCACCGACTACATACTCAGCGCCAACCAGCTGAAAAACGAAGTTGCATTATATTATTAATTACATACCATGGACAACAAATCAAAACAGATAGGCCTCGTCGGACTTGGCGTTATGGGCAAGCCGATGGCCAAGAACCTCCTCAAGGGAGGCTTCAACCTCACCGTATTCGACATCAAGCCTGAGCCCGTGCAGGAACTCGTAGGCCTCGGAGCCAAGGCAGCCGCCAGCCCCGCTGAACTGGCAGCGAAGTGCGACATAATAATCACAATGCTTCCCAACTCTCCTCACGTCGAGGCAGTTGTCTGCGGACCGAAAGGCATCCTGGAAGGCGTGCGTCCCGGCACCATTTACATCGACATGAGCTCCATCTCGCCGGTAGTGGCCCAGAAGCTCTGCGGCATAGTGGCCGAGAAAGGAGTGGAGATGCTCGACGCCCCTGTCAGCGGCGGCGAACCGAAGGCAATAGACGGCACCATGTCGATAATGGTCGGAGGTAAGGAAGAAGTCTTCAATGCAGTGCAGGATGTGCTCCACGCAATGGGCGGAACTGTCACCCTGCTGGGCGCCATCGGCAGCGGCAACACCTGCAAGCTGGCCAACCAGATCATGGTGGCACTGCACCTGGCGGCCGTTTCTGAGGCTATGGTGTTCGCTGAGAAGGCCGGAGTTGATCCTGAGAAGGTATATCAGGCCATCCGCGGCGGCCTCGCCGGCAGCACCGTCCTTGACGCCAAGATGAACATGATCCTCGACCGCAACTTCAAGCCCGGCGGCCCGATATGGATGCACACCAAGGACATGCTGAACGTCCGTGATGCGGCACTGGCCATCGACGCCCCGATCCCGCTGTCGACCATGGTTCTGGAAGCCTTCAAGGCCTGCAAGTGCGACGGTCACGTGAACGACGACCATTGCGGCGTCATCCAGTACTGGGAGAAGCTCGCCAACGTTACCGTTAAGCGCAGGAAATAGTGAAACAGATTCTCGGATATTTTCTGGGCTTCGCCATCTTTATCGCAGGAGTCCCGGCCCTGATGTGGTGGGTGTCTGGGATGCCAGCCCTGGCAGCAATCCCTGTGTGGCGGTGGTGCCTGGCAGCTCTCATCGCTCTGGCCGGGCTTGCGCTCAGCATCTGGAGCATCGTGTATATGAAGAGCGTGGGAAAAGGGAATCCTTTCGACGCCATGGGACACGAGGTGGCTCCGCGCACGAAGCATCTGATGACTGAAGGCCCGTACCGCCACAGCCGTAACCCTATGCTCTCCGGCACATATCTTTATTATCTGGGAGTGGTGCTCGCCCTCTGGCGCTGGCCGGCGGTGGTGGTATTCATAGCCGTCGCCCTGCTGATGAGCCTGCAGGTTCGCTCGGAAGAGAAACGTCTGGAAGCCGACTTCGGCCAGGAATATCTGGACTACAAGAAAAGGACGGGACGGTTCTGGTAGCGCGGGAAGGGCTTATCCTAAAACTAATAGTGGGCAAGGTCTGCAGCAATTTTGCTGACCTTGCCCACTTTAGTGAACAAAAAGCATTACAGTATCTGATCCAGTTCGGCGACGTTCTTGGCAATCTGCTCGTCGCTGACAGAATAGTTTACGAGGTCACCATTGATGAACTGCTCGTAGCTGGGCATGTCGATCAGACCGTGGCCTGAGAGGTTGAAGAGGATTACTTTCTCTTCGCCGGTTTCCTTGCACTTGAGGGCTTCGCGGATTGTGGCTGCGATGGCGTGGCTGCTCTCGGGAGCGGGGATGATGCCCTCGGTGCGGGCGAAGAGCATTCCGGCCTCGAATGATTCCAGCTGAGGGATATCAACTCCATGCATGTAGCCGTCCTTTATGAGCTGGCTGACAATCATGCCGGCTCCATGGTAACGCAGACCTCCTGCATGGATGTTAGATGGCTTGAACTGGTGGCCAAGGGTGAACATGGGCAGCAGCGGGGTGTAGCCGGCCTCGTCACCGAAGTCATACTGGAACTTACCGCGGGTAAGTTTCGGGCAGCTTTCGGGCTCTGCAGCGATGAACTCAGTTTTCTTTCCTTCCTTGATGGTGTGGCGCATGAAGGGGAATGCCAGGCCGCCGAAGTTGGAACCACCGCCGAAGCATGCAATCACCATATCGGGATATTCACCGGCCATAGCCATCTGTTTTTCGGCCTCAAGACCGATGATGCTCTGGTGCAGGGCGACGTGGTTGAGCACGGAACCGAGAGTGTATTTGCAACCAGGAGTGGTGGTGGCAAGCTCTACAGCCTCAGAGATGGCTGTGCCGAGTGAACCGGGATGGGTCGGGTCTTTTGTGATAATATCCTTGCCGGCACGGGTGGACATGGAAGGTGAACCGGTAACTGCGGCGCCGAAAGTCCTCATGATGCTTGAGCGGTAGGGTTTCTGCTGCATCGTGATCTTTACCTGGTAGACAGCGCATTCCAGACCATAAATCTTGGCGGCATACGCGAGGGCTGCTCCCCACTGACCTGCACCGGTCTCGGTGGTGACATTGGTCGTACCTTCCTGCTTTGCATAGTAGCACTGGGGCAGGGCGGAGTTGATCTTGTGGGATCCCAAGGGGTTGGTGCTCTCATTCTTGAAATAGATGTGAGCCGGTGTTCCAAGAGCCTTCTCAAGTTCGTAGGCACGAACAAGCGGGGTGCTGCGGTAGAACTTGTACTTCTCGAGAACTTCTTCGGGAATGTCGATGAATGCATGCTCGGTGTCCAGCTCCTGGATACAACATTCGCGCGGGAAGATATGTGCCAGGTCGTCTACGCCCAGAGGCTGATGTGTTGCCGGATGGATGGGAGGCAGCGGCTTGTTGGGCATGTCGGCCTGAATGTTATACCATTGCTTGGGAATTTCGCTTTCTTGGAGGATGAATTTTTTCTGTTTCATGGTGTTTGAGTTTTTTATTTGTTGAATAATAATTTCTGGTTAAAAAGAAGAAGGCCTGTCGTGATCGACAGGCCTTCTGATATTTCTTTTACAAACTTACAGGTAAGCAGCTATCTTCTCACGATTATTTGAATCTTGAGTCGCGCCACCACCAGAAGTTTGCAGTTCTAATCATAACGGTTGTTTGTGTTTCTGGGTGCAAAGCTAAATCATATTGTCGTAAAATCCAAATATTTTTTGATTTTTATCGCTACTAATCCAAACCGCTGGTCTTTTTGCCGTTCCGGATGTCAGTAGAGCTGATATCTGTCAAAGGGGCGTCAAGGAGCCTGGCCTGCAGGTCTTTGCAGAGTTCTGCGCTGTTCTCTACGCCGGGGCGGGGGTATACCCAGATTTCGTAGTCGGTGACTATCTCCTGCCAGCATTTCCAGCGCTTGAAACCTTCGAGATTGTCGGCGCCCATAACTAAAATGAAGTGTGTGTCGGGCTCGGCTGCCTGGAGATGGCGCAGGGTGTTGATGGTGTAGGAGGGACGCTCCAGATGGTATTCTACATCGCTCACTGTGACATCCAGACCCAGCTGTGCAATCTGGGAGCGCACGGCGGCGAGCCTTTGAGCATCGCTGGCGGAAACTTCCTCCTTGAAGGGGCTCTGCGGCGACACTATCATGCGGACCTCGTCGAGACCGCAGCCGCACAGATAGCGGAGGATGTTGACGTGGCCGATGTGAAGCGGATTGAAGGTGCCGAAATACAGCGCCACGGTCTTGTCGTTGAATATGGGAAGATGCTCAGCCTTGCGGAGGCACATGTCCAGATCGTCATTTATCAGCACGATATCGAACTTGTCGGCATATTCCATCTCCTCGGCAGCCTTGGCGACGCGCTTCTCTATTGCTTCGGGGCTGTCGGTGCCGCGTTTTACCAGACGGCGGCGCAGCTCTTCGGGAGAGGGGGCCTGGATAAATACGGACAGGGCGTCGTCGCCGAAATACTTTTTCAGACTCACTCCGCCTTTCACATCTACGTCGAAGAGGATTATGTTGCCCTTGGCCCAGATGCGCTCCACCTCGCTCTTCAGGGTGCCGTAGTATGAACCTTTATATACCTGCTCGTATTCCACGAATTCTCCGGCGTCGACCCTGGCCAGGAACTCCTCCTCGCTGAGGAAATAGTAGTCGCGCCCGTCGACCTCCTGCCCGCGAGGCTGGCGGGTTGTTGCGGATACTGAAAATTCAAGGCATGGATATTTGGAAATCAGGTGCTTGACGACAGTGGTCTTGCCTGATCCTGAAGGGGCTGAAAAAATGGCGACTTTCTTTTTCATATCTGCAAATTTACCATTTTATTTAATATCTTTGCGTCGCTCCGGAAAGGACAGTTATTAAATTCATTTTTTACACAATAATATGGTTTCATACAAAGAATTAGGCCTTGTCAACACTCGCGAAATGTTCGCTAAGGCCATCAACGGCGGTTACGCCATCCCCGCTTTCAACTTCAACAACATGGAGCAGCTCCAGGCTATCGTTCAGGCTGCAGCCGAGACCAAGAGTCCGGTTATCCTGCAGGTCAGCAAGGGAGCCCGCAACTATGCTAACCAGACCCTTCTGCGCTACATGGCTCAGGGTGCTGTAGAATATGCAAAAGAACTTGGTTGGGAGAATCCCCAGATCGTTCTCCATCTCGACCACGGCGACAGCTTCGAGACTTGCAAGAGCTGCATCGAGTTCGGTTTCTCATCAGTTATGATCGACGGCAGCCACCTGCCTTATGACGAGAACGTAGCTCTGACCAGGAAGGTCGTTGACTATGCACACCAGTATGACGTTACAGTCGAGGGTGAGCTTGGTGTTCTCGCAGGTGTTGAGGATGAGGTTAGCTCAGACCACCACACATATACCCGTCCCGAGGAGGTTGTTGACTTCGTTACCAAGACTGGTTGCGACTCTCTCGCCATCTCTATCGGTACTTCACACGGCGCTTACAAGTTCAAACCCGAGCAGTGCCACAAAGATCCTGTCACCGGCCGTCTCGTTCCCCCGCCGCTGGCTTTCGATGTTCTCGACGGTGTTATGAAAGAGCTCCCCGGC
>JAFZKU010000147.1 GCA_017551785.1 Bacteroidales bacterium
CGCAAGGCAACATGGTACCCCAGCTTTGGTGGGCGGGCCGTTATGCCCGCCAAAGTAGGGGCGGAGGGGCGCGATTTTGTGGAATAAAATCGCGGTTGCCCTAGGCATTGCTGCCGCAGCCGTGCCGGCAGATCCTTCGCTTCGCTCAGGATGACACGGGGGCTTCGCTCAGGATGACACGCGCGGAACTAGACCATCTGCTCGATGTTCCAGACGAAGGCGCGGACGCCGACGGCTTTGTTGCGGTTGTCGAGTTTGCGGACGGTGGTGAGGAGTTCGTCGACACGGTCGTCTTCGATGACGACCATGACGGCGGAGTTCATCTCGGGCCAGGTGTGGGTGCCGCGGCGGGGTTCGCCTGTGCGGGTGCCGCGGCCCTGGACTTGCTCGAAGAGGGTGAAACCGGATATCTTGAGTTCGTCGAGCATGTATTCCACACGCTCGGTATTAGCCTGATTGAAAACTATAAATACACTCTTCATATCTTATTTCTCCTCTTTGTCATCGGGTGACAGTTGCATGAAAATGAAATTGCGACGGTTGCGCTCCTGCTTGTTGCGGTCGCTGTTCTTCGACAGCACGGCGTAGAACACGGGCACTACTATCAGCGTCACGAAGGTAGACACCAGCAGACCGCCGATAACCACGATACCCAGCGGATGCCACATCTCGCTGCCCTCGCCACGGCTCAGCGCCATAGGAAGCATACCGAGAATGGTGGTCAGCGCCGTCATCATCACAGGACGCAGACGGCTGCGGCCGGACAGAGCGATAGCCTCGCTCAGCTCATAGCCGCGGTCACGCATCAAATTGATGTAGTCCACCAGCACGATACCGTTCTTGACGACGATACCGATTAGCATCACGACTCCCAGCGCCGCAATCATGTCGAGCGAAGTACCCGTAATCCACAGAGCCAGGATGACACCAGTGATAGCGAACGGTATCGCAAGCAGGATGATGGCCGGCTTCGAGAACGACTCGAACTGAGAAGCCATCACCACATACACAAGCAAGATAATCAGCAGCGCGAGAGCGATGATATTGCCGAACATCTCCTGCTGGTCCTCGAAGTCGCCGCCGATAGCCATCGTGATTCCCTCCGGGACATTCACGCTGGAAATGACACCCTGCACTTTCATAACGAGCTCACCAAGAGAAGTGTCGTAAGGCATTGCGCTGACAGTCAGATAACGCTGACGGCTCTTGCGGTTGATGGTAGGCGGAGCGAAATACTCCTCGAGCGTAGCAATCTCGTTCAGCTTTATGATCTTGCCGGTGGCAGTCGGGATCGACAGATTATAAATGTCGCTGAGCGAATTGCGGTCATCCTCGCGCAGACGCACCACTATGTCGTACTCCTCGCCGTCTTCCTTGAGATATCCGGAAGCCAGACCGCCCACGCGGTTACGTACATAAGTCGAGACAGTAGCTGCATTGAGACCGAACGCAGCAGCCTTCTCCTTGTCGATAACCAGGTTAAGCTCCGGGCGGTCCTTGTCGCGGCTGATAGTCACATCCCTCGCCTCCGGCACCTTGTCGATTATGAGATTGCGCACCTGCTCGGCAAGCACGTTAGTCTCGTCGAAGCTATAGCCGTAAATCTCGACGTCGACGGTAGAACCGCCACCACCGCCCATACCGCCCTGGGTAGTAACCCTGGTACGTACAATCTCAGGATAATTGACCAGTTCCTCGCGGATAACCTCGGATATCTCTTCGATACTGCGGGTACGCTCGTATTTCTTCGTGCAGACCACAGTCATCTGGATAGTATTGTTCGTAGTAGAAGAGAAGATGGCACTTGTGCCGGACTCGTCAGTACTACCCGCAGAAGTAGAAATCATCTTCACCTCCGGAACGAGCTCCTGGATGCGGGCCTCGATGGCACGGGCAGTCTTGAGCGTCTGCTCGATGCGCGTGCCGTTCTGCAGTTCGATGGTCAGACGGACACGACCGTTGTCGGAGTTCGGCATGAAGTCGGAACCGATCTTGCCCATGAAAGCAGGAATCAGCGAAGCAGCGAAGAGCGCGGCGAAGCCCAGCAGAGTCAGAGCCTTATGACGCAGGCAGACCCTCAGAGCCTTTGCATACCAGCCGTCGATGGCATCGAGGGCGCGGCCCACAGTCTTCTCGAAGAACGTCTTCTTCTCAGACACCTCGACAATATGACCAGTCTCGTCGATCTCCACCTTCTTGGCCTTGAGCAGCTGAGAGCAGAGCATAGGAGTAAGCGAAATGGCCACAACCGTAGAGGTGCAGACCACGATCGTCACAATCCAGCCCAGCTCCTTGAAGAGGATACCCGCCATGCCGGTGAGCATGGTCAGCGGCACGAACACGGCCACGATAACGAGAGTTGTCGCGATAACGGACACCCAGACCTCATTGGTCGCATAGATGGCAGCCTCACGAGGGTTCGAGCCGCGATCGATATGTTTCGAAATATTCTCAAGCACCACGATGGCATCGTCCACCACCATACCGATAGCCACCGTCAGGGAGCAGAGCGAAATGATGTTGAGCGAGCTGCCCGTCAGCGCCAGATAGATGAACGCCACGATAAGCGCGATAGGGATAGTCAGACCGATTATGAAGGTTGCCCTCCACTTGCCGAGGAAGATGAACACCACCAGCACCACGAACAGCAGCGCATAGAGAATTGATTTCTCCAGCGAAGTGATGGAGTTCTGGATCTCCTCAGAAGAGTCGTAAACTACGTCGATGTCGATGTCAGACGGAAGGTTGCGTTTAAGACGGTTCATCGTCTTGTTGACATCCTTGCAGATCTGCACGGTATTGGCGCCGGTCTGCTTGGTAATCATCATGGTGACGGCGTCGGAACCGTTTACCTTCGAGTCGAGAGTAAGGTCCTTTATGGTGTCACGCACGGCGGCGATGTCCTTCACGAACACTTTCGCCCCGGCGGAAGTCGTAGTTACAACCACATTGGCAATCTCGCTGCTCTCCACATACTCGCTGCGCACCTCGAGGTTGTACTGCTCCTTGTCCATCTTGATGAGACCGGAAGACAGGTTCAGGTTGTTGGCAGTGATGGCGCTGCTGACGCTCTCCAGCGGAATGCCGAAGGCATCCAGCTTGTTCTGGTCGATGTCGACGTATACATAACGGTCGGGAGCACCCATCACTGAGATATTACCGATACCGTCCACACGGTTCAGCTGCGGGATTACATCGTCGTTGAGGATCTTCTCGAGACCAGAGTAGCTCTCCTTTGCAGTAATCGCATACTCGATGATAGGCATCGCGCTCGAGCTGAACTTGAACAGATAGGGATTGGTGCAGCCGCTGGGCAGCGCATCCTTCAGCATGTCCACGAACGAGCGTACGTCATTCATCACCTCGTCGATGTCGGTACCCCACTCGAGCTCCAGCATCACCATAGACATATTGTCTCTGGAAGTGGAAGTCATCTCCTTGAGGTGGTCGACAGAGTTGAGGCTGTTCTCCACCAGCCTTGTGACGTTGGTCTCGATCTCGGAAGCGCTGGCACCGGGATAGGTGGTCATCACCGTGATGTACGGCGGATCCATCTCCGGGAACTGGTCGATGGGCAGCTGCCGGAAGGCATACAAGCCCAGGACTATGACGGCAACGAATATCAGAAGCGTCGTTACCGGCTTGTCTATCGCTTTCTTATAGATACTCATTACCTTTCTATCTTAAGTTTCACGCCATCCACGAGCTTCTCTGCTCCGGTAACAATAATCTCCTCGCCGGGGGTAAGCTCGTCGCTCATGATCTCAATCCTGTCGTCATATCTTTCGCCGAGCTTTACGAAAACCCTCTTTGCAACGCCGTTGTCGTTGACGTAGATATATCTTTCATTGGAACCGGTGAGCTTCTGCACGCTCTGGTAAGGAATCACCATGGCCTCGGCCTTACCGAGGGCAAGCTTGGTGTAGGCATACATGCCGGGGCGCAGACGTTCGCCGCTGTTGGGGATGCGGATGCGCACCTGGAAGGTATGCGATGTCGGATCGATGGTAGGATAAACTATGTCTATAGTGGCCGGGAAAACTTCGCCGGGATAGATGTCGCAGAGGACATCTACATTCATACCCTTGTGGACAAGCGGGAAATACGACTCGGGCACATTCACCAGCGCCTTGAGCACATTGATCTGAGTGAGTGTGAGGATGGCCTGGCCGCTGTAGAGCTCGCCGTCCTCATAGTTCTTGGCAGAAATGACGCCCGGGAACTTGGCCTTCACATAGGTATTCTCCTCGAGGAAGCGGAGGCTTTCGGCAGTCTGGTCGTAGCTCAGCTTGGTCTGGTCGTAAGTCTGCTGCGAGATGGCACCCGTAGCAACCAGAGCCTCCATGCGGGCCAGCTCTTGCTTCAGATTGGTATATGTCAGTTTGGTGGTGGTGTACTGATTCTGGTCCATCCTCACAAGGTTGGAACCGGTAGATACACGCGTACCCACTTCCGTATAAATATGTTCGATGCGACCAGTCACCGAAGGAGCGATGTCCATCTTCTGGTAACCTTCGAGCGTAGTCGACAAAGACAGAACTCTTTCAATAGTCGACGGTGCCAACGCTGCAACCTCTACAAGCTCTTCGCGCGGCTGTTCATCCATCAGGACTTTGGGACGGCAGGCTGTCGTCACGATTGCAAGCGCACAGAGCACTAACACTGATATCTTCTTCATTATTATGATGTATTTAATTATTCAACAGATTGTCGAGTTCTATCTGGGCGTTCACGAACTCAAGGACCGCCTGCACATAGGCACTCTGGGAATTGATGAGGGTGGTGCTGGCGTTAGTCATCTCCAGCGCGCTGGAATAGCCCTGCTCATATTTACGGGCGATATTGTCGAAGACCCTCTTGTTCACTTCGACCGCCTGCTTCTGGTCGACATACTTCGCATGCGCGTTCTGCAGGTTGTAGCAGAGCTGGCGATACTGGATCTGCAGGCTGTTCTCAGTCTCGGCGAGAGTATTGAGCTGCTTCTGGTAAGACATCTTGGCGCTCTGGATCTTCTTTGTGGTAGAGAAACTTGAGAAGATCGGCACGCTGAGCATGATGTTCATAGTGTTCGGAGGGGTCATATCCATACCTTCGCCGAAGTTGTGCTTGGCAGAATACTGGTAGGCCAGACTCACCGTAGGCGCAAGAGCCCATTTGTTGAGAGCAACCTGCTGGCGGGCCAGTTCCACATTCTTCTTCAGAAGCTGGTAGTTATAATTGTTGTCGAGATTGAACTGCTGGTTCATCATGGCCAGGCCGGCATCCACGTCGAGCAGATTGTCGAGGGAGTCGGTCAGCACTATTTCCACACTCGGATCGAGGTCCAGCTGGAGCCTGAGGCTGTTGAAGAGCATCTCGAGGCTGGTCTCGGCATTGCGGATGGCAGTTTTTGCGGAAGCCACCTGCACCATCAGCTGGTCGGCGCTGACCTGCTCGGAAGCTCCGACATTCACAGACTGCTGCGAGAAATCGTAGAGCCGCTCAACCTCCTTCAAGTTGTTGCGAAGCAGATCGAGGGTTTGGTCGGCTACAAGAGCCGAATAATACAGAGTCTTGACCTGACTGGCAACGGTCTGCTCGGTCTGCAGTGCAGTAATGTCAGACATCTGCTTAGATATCTTGCTCATCGCAATATTGAGCACCTGGGCTCCGGACAGGGCCACTGAAGCAGTGACACCCAGAGAGGCGCTGCTGGGCAGAGCGATGGCCATGCCGCCGAAGTTCATGGTGTAGCCGAACATGTCGTTGTACGTGCCGTTGGCGTTTACCTGCGGAAGCATGCTGGCAATAGCCTGCCACTTGTTGGCCTGAGCTATCTTGACATCAATCGATGCATTTTCGAGAGTGCGGTTGCGCTCGATCGCCATCTGCTGCGCGTCGTCCAGCGAAAGACGCAGAGGGCCGTTCTGAGCTGATACCTGGAATGCGGCCAAGAAGAATAGTGCGGCCGCTACAAAATATGATCTCACCTATATTTAAATTAATATCCGAAGGCGCAAAGATAAGCAAAAATCATACCTACGAAAGCGTTGCAGGGCAGATTTCGGATATTTTGTATTATGGCAAAATAATTGCTAATTTCGCATGAAACTAAAGAGGCCAAAATAATATGGAACTTAACATTACTGATTCTAATTTCGACGCCGTCCTCGCTGAAGGACTGCCTGTTATGGTTGACTTCTGGGCTCCCTGGTGCGGTCCGTGCAGAAGGGTTTCTCCCATCGTAGAAGAGCTTGCCGCCGAATATGCGGGCAAAGTCCGCATCTGCAAATGCAACGTTGACGACAACGACGGCGTTCCCATGAAATACTCCATCCGTAACATCCCCACCCTGCTGTTTTTCAAGAACGGAGAGCTTGTAGACCGTCTGGTCGGCGCCGTTCCCAAACAAGACATAGAAGAAAAACTCAAATCATTGCTGTAATGAAAAAGATTATCGTTTCCCTCGTGGCAATTATGATGGCAGGCGCGCTTTCTGTAAACGCCGCTGCCGCCGGATTTCTCGTTAAAGGAGGTTTGAACTATACCCATATCGACCTCAACCAGTCGATTTTAAACCAGGCCAAAGAAATCGGGCTCAACCCCAATTCCTATACAGGTTTCCATTTCGGTGTAGGTTTCCAGACACATGACCTTCTGGGATTCACTCTCCAGCCCGAACTTCTCTATTCAAGGAAAGGCATGAAGATGAATGACAACCTCTCATGGAGCACTAACTATCTCGAGGTTCCCGTCAACCTGCAGTGGGGCGTCGACCTGGTGGCCGTACGTCCGTTCGTACAGGTAAGCCCTTACGTAGGCTACAGCATCAAGAGCAGTGTCCAGGGCAGCAAGGCTTCCCTTACCGAAAGGGCCTCTGAATTCATGAGGAGCTTCACTGCCGACGCCAACAGATTTTCATATGGTATCGGCATCGGTGGCGGCATCGAGGTGATGCGCAAGCTCCAGGTGAGTGCCAAATACGTATGGAACTTCGGACAGGTCGGAAATGCTCAGGAGTTCATTGACAAGACAAAGAACATCTCCCGCAACTCCGCTGCCGGAATCGAGGTTTCAGTAGCTTTGATGTTCTAAGCTATCTAAGGGCGCTGACGAGCCATTTACCGTCTTCCTTCGTCAGGGTCAGATTCATCTCCTGGCCTTGATTGCTACCCATAGGGTAAAGCATGTATTTCACAAATGCTTTACCCTTTTCTGTTTCGTCATCCACCGATATGATTTCGAAACGGGTCTTGGCCGACGCCTCCTTCATTTTGGCGAGAAGGGCAGTGTCCAGCGCCTGCAAGTTTTCTGTGGCATCACTCAATTTTGCCGCCACATCGCTGTCGCAGAATGCAGCAATGCCATCATAGTCCATCGTCAGATAGCTGGTAAGGAAGCCTTCGGCAGCCTGCTGAGCTTTATTGTCGGTGCATGAACACAGCAGAACTGCGGCACATAGCACCAATAGAATCTTTTTCATATATCAATCTTATTTTGCTTCGAGGATATCACCGTGATCCTGCACGATGCCGCGCAGCCAGCGCTCGGGGAATGCGGGATGCTCGGGGCTGGCCGGGATGTCGGTGCCTTCAGTCTGGAGCTTGAAGCTGCCGTCCGGGTTCTGGACCTTGATGTTGCCGTCCATGAACTTCACCAGCAACTCGTTCTCGAGCTGCTGCCAGCGAGAGAACATCCTCTGGGCCAGAGTGCAGCTCACGTCTGTAAGCACAGCCAGAGCTTCTTCACGCTTGCCGGCGGCCAGCAGGCCACCCGCCTTTGCGTCAGCGAACTCGACAGCCTCCAGACAGAGGTTTTCGTGCTTCTCCACTTCCTTAAGAATCACCGGGGCCACGCGGTCGTACATCAGATAAGCGAAGTGGGTAACCTTGTTTACCTGCCAGAAAGCAGAAGTCGGAGAATATTCGATCATGCTGCCGTTGCCTTCGCGGAAACACTCCGGCACTGCAGTTATATTGGTGTACATAGGAGTCAGGGCAGAAGTGCCGGCATCGTCTACGCCGAACCACTGGATGCCGCCGATTTCGTCGGGCAGCCAGTTGCGGGACTGGCAGAGCAGCCAGAAGCCGGTCTGCTGGGTGGCGATGGCTCTTTCATTTACGTAGCTCTTGCCGTCTACGCTGAAGCTCATCGGACGCCACCTGTAGGGAACATGGTTGGCACCTGCGCCTACATCCTGGGTCATATCCATCGGAGTGCCCTCGAAATGGTCGCGCATTACGTTGGAAAGAGCCCTTACGCTGACCTTGGCGGCCGGCTTCACGAAGAGCGGCATCTTATGTGTCAGGTTGTGCCCCATAGCGAAATCGAGGTAGTCGTCGGCCTTGGCCACATGGCTCTTGCCCTTATCGTCCACCCAGCTGAAAGTGCCTCCGGTGAGGATGTTGAACGCCGACCAGACTCTGGCCTCGCAGGCCCTCGCACCTCCGAAATCAATCGGGCAGTATGCGTCGCAGAAGCTGAAGTCTGCATCCTTGCCGCTGAAGAAGCCTTTGCTGCGTGCGAACGAAATAACATCTTTAGCATACAGACAGTTCTCGGGGTCGTTCAGAGGGAAGGTATGGATGCGGGACTGGTTGGCGTGAGCGCAGATATATCCGTCGGGAATCCTGCGGGCAACCCAGACTGTGCCTTTTTCGGAGCCTTTGCCCACCATCTCCATAATCCAAGCCTCGTTGGCGTCGGCGATGGAGAACGACTCGCCCTCGCTGGGATAGCCGTACTGCTGAGTGAGGGCATCCATGACGGCGATGGCCTCACGGGCGGTGCGGGCCCTCTGGAGGGTGATGTATATAAGTGAACCGTAGTCGATGCCGCCTTCGTTCTCAAGGCCGGGACGGCCGCCGAAGGTGGTCTCGGTGATAGTCAGCTGATACTGGTTCATGTTTCCCACTGTCTGATAGGTGTGGGGAATCTGGTCTATGGTGCCAAGATAATACCCTTCATCCCAGCTGTGGACGGCCAGCTTCGAACCGGCAGGCCAGTCGGCGGCGGGGTGATAATACAGCACGCCGTAGAGCTGATGGCTGTCGGCGGCATAGGTGACCATGGTGGAGCCGTCGGCAGAAGCGCCTCTGGTGACTATTACGTTGGTGCATGCATCCGCAGGAAAGAGGTTTGCAAGGAGGCATACGGCGAAGACAGACAGTAAGAAAGCTTTTTTCATGCTGGCAGTATTTTTGAGATAACCAATTTTTATAACTTTGTATTACCACAAAGATAAGAAAAACCTACTATGCATAAATTCATTTTCACTATCGTCATAGTTGCCGCAATGGCAGTCAGCTTCAATGCCGCCGCCCAGCAGCAGGATTCCCAGCTGCCGGACCCGATGGAAATGGCGGCCAAGATGGCCGACCAGCTGGAGAGAGAGCTCGAACTGGATTTAGGGCAAGTGTTCAAGGTCGACACTATGTTCCAGCACTCCTACAAAAGCTATTATGAAGAGATGGAAGCGCTCGCAAAGGCAGGCGTTCCGTCCAATTCAGGCCGGTACCAGAGGACTTCCGACATCTGGGGCAGATATATCGACACCCAGCTGCAGCAGATACTGACCGAAGAGCAGTGGGCAAAATATCTCAAGACCGACGCCGGCCGCAACAAGAAAAGAAGAGACAAGAGGCTGGAAGAAAACAAATACTAGCAGACTGCATAAATCTCGTCGGCATTGCTGACGTGATATTTCGCAGGCACTCCCTCAGCGACATCAATACCGTTCCATGCCACCAGTGCGAAATCCACACCGGCGCCCGTGGCGCATTTAGCGTCGAAGACGGTATCTCCCACATACAGACATTCCTCGGCAGTCACGCCCGCCTTGGCCAGATAGGCGAAGGTCGGCGCGGGGTCGGGTTTGTATTTGTCAGAGTCGGCGGAAGTCACTATTACATCGAAGTAATACATGATCGGGGCCATTATGGGGTCCTGTTCCAGTTCGTACAGAGCACGTGAGGTAACTATGCCGAGCTTCTTGCCATCGGCTTTCAGCTTCTCGAGCATCTCCAGCACGCCGTCGAAGAAATGGGAGAACTGGCGCATTGCTACGTAATGCTCCTCCCACACTTCCAGGAACAGTTTGGGATCCTGAGGATAGAGCATGTCGGCGGCCTGGAAACTGGGTATGCCGAAATACTTCTCAAGCGACTTGAGAGTAACGTCCTCGTTCAGAAATTCCTTTATAGTCACCTGCAGGGAACCGAGCCCAGTCTGGTAGGTGTCTACAAGAGTCCCGTCAATGTCGAATATGATATGCTTGTATGCTCCCAACCCTAGCTGCCGTTTTTGAATTCAAGAACCTGCATGGTAACATTCGAGCCCCAGGTAAGGAACACCAGCACCCTGGTAGTGCCGGCAGGGTTAGGGAATGCCACCGGAGTGGTGAACGAAATGGTACCGACCAGATCTGCTCCCGAAGTCAACTTCGTGAGATTGGTCACGGTAGCGCCGTCAAGGCCTATGGCTTCTATCTGAAGGTTCGCCGGAACACTCTTGATTGTATATCCTACTGCGTATGGAGTATTCGGGAGTATAGCCGAATAAAGATATGTCGCCGCATTGTATGTAACTCCCGGAGGCGGAGTGAAGCTGATCACAGGATTCTGAGCATAATACAGCGGAATATAGATTATCGAGTCGTCTCCCAGAGTCAGGGCGACGCTTTCAGCACCCACTGTTACAGCCTTGAACAGGACGGGCCTTGAATACGGGTCTGCTGCTACGAGATTGCCTTCAGGGTCGCGCAGCCACTGATAGTCGTTTGTGTTCGGATAGAAACTGTATACGTAGTAGAAAGCGCCCAGAGTATCGCGGACAGCAAGCCTCGGCGTTCCCGACATAGACGAAGCCTGAGCCATCTCTCCGTTGTTCTTGTACAGCCAGGTGAAGTCTCCGTCCCCTATCTTGACAGTCCAGTAGTCCAGCCAGTCGTCATAGTTCCTCTTGATGGCGAAAGTGAAAGGAGCCTGATCCTTGCCATTGCGGATTTCGAGCACCTTGCCATTGTTGAGGACGAGCTTGTATCCTACAACTTCTCCCGCTTCCATTATCTGGGAGATGGTCTTGACAGCCATGGAGGTGTCGACCTTGGCAAGCAGATCCCTTGCGGTCTCAAACTCTTTGTTGACAGAGTTGCACTTGTCGATAAGACGCTGGAAATATGCTTCGGTCGGAATCTGGAACACACCGCCGTTAGTCAGCGTAAATGTAACGAACGAATCACTGATGCTTATGTTCTTGAATACAGAAGAGCCGGCCTCGCCCGTAGCTTTGCAGAGCCTTGTCCAGGTGCCGCCGCCGTCATATGAATACTGCCACCAGCCGTCTTCGATCTTCATCTGGGGAGTCAGACCTGAAGCCCTGACCTTGAGGCCGAGGTTCGAAAGCAGCCACTGAGGCTCTTCGCTGCCGTACTGGACAGTCCAGTAGTAGATGCCGTCGGTATATTTGCGGATTCCAAGATTCGGGGTCATACCGTCGATGCCCTGGATGAGGGTCAGAGTCTGGCCGCTGGCGAAGGTCACCAGATATGAATTGTTGTTCTTGACAGGAGTGATGCTCCTGATCATGTCATGGTCTTCGAGAGCCGCAACTATCTTGGAAGTGCTGACATAATACTCGTTTATGTTGGAAACAATGGTCTCCAGGTCGGTCACTCGCCCCTTGAGGTTGTTGAGATCTTCCATGAGGCCCTTTGTGCAGGAAACTGCAGTCAACAATGCAAGTGATGCAAAAACTATTGAAATAATCCTTTTCATCTTCATTCCTCCTGCCTTTATACTTTAGTGACTGCTATCTTGTACGTTTCCATATGGCCATTTCCGTCTGAGATCATGACCACCACCGTCGATTTGGCGGCAGCGGTGATGTCGGCCGTAATGGTGATCGTCCCGCTGAGCTTCTTTTTCGCAGAGTCGTAGGTCTTGGTCATAACTACATAATAGCCTTTTTCTGTGATGGCGGTTATTGCAACCGAAGACGGTACGTTACGGACTTCGTAGTCGACACTCACCGGACCGCTCGGAGCCGGAAGGTTAACTGCCGTAGCACTCAGGATTACCTGGAAGGGATTATAACGGGGGAGACTGAACGCCGCTCCGCTGAGAGGAGTGAACAGCACGTAACCGTCTTTCACCTCAACCTTTGAGAACAGCTGGATCACATTGGTGTCCGATGCGACAATCTTGTTGCCGTCCTTGTCGTAGAGATAAAGTTTTACGCCCTTCTCTCCGTATTTGTAAGCCCAGTAGTATTTGCCGTCGCCGAACGAATTGTCAAGGATGAAGATTGGAGACAAGCCCTCGGTAGGAGAAGCCTGGACCATCCTCTCGATGTCGTCATATAGCCACTCGACCTTGGTGCCGTCTATAATAGCCCAGTAATATTCACCGTCAGTGTACTGCGCGATGCCTATCTTCTGGCCTTCATATGCCCTGCCGTTGTAGGCCGTTACAGTCGAATTGTCGTTGAACACCAGATTGTATCCGACAGTGTCCTTGTCCTGGACGACAGGCACCACGTTCTTGACGAACTTGTTGGAAGCCTTGGCCTCATATACTTTCCGGAGAGTCTCGATATTGGCGTTCAGAGCGTTCAGCTGAGAGTTGTAATCTTCATACAGAGTGTATGAGGGGAAGCTCACAGTCCTGCCGCTGGCCAGGTAGAGGTAAATATAATTGCCTCGGGTGACTATGCTGTCGACGAATGAATTTCCGTCACCGGCCTGGGCCTTGTCGAAAGTCTGCCATACGTTGCCGTTGTCGAAAGACACTTTCCACACTCCGTCGACTATCTTCATGATGGGGCTTGCTGCTGTTGCGGCAACTTTAGCTCCGGTGTCGTCATAGAGGAAATCTGTCTTTCCGTTGACAGTGATTATCCAGTAGAACAAGTTGTCGTCGCCAAGCGTGAGACCGATGATGGGGTCGTCTTTGCTGACGCCGTTGTTCAGAACAATGAAAGAACCGTCCGACAGGGTGATTCTGTAACCGGTAATATCCTTCCCTTCGTAGATCGGACGATAATTGGTGATGTAGATGTATGACTGATATTTGGCTGCCAGCGTCTGGAGAGCATCTATGTTCTCATTGAAGGCAGCAACTTTCCTGTTAAGGTTTTCCACCCTTCTTTCAAGAGCGGCGAGCTGGCTTTCTACCTCATTGAAGCATGATACCGCAAGCATGGCGGTAAGGGCGAGCATTGCTGTAAATCTGAATCTTCTCATCTGCTAGTCCTCCTTTGCTACTGCTATGGTCTTTGTCATGGTCTTGGTAGAGCCGTTCCCGGCAGACACCAGCAACAGAACCTTTCCGTTGCCGGCGAACGTCGCTCCGGTCTGCACCTTGATGGTCCCCAGCTCTATGTTGCCCGGGTCCTTGGTCAGGGTCGCCGCAAGGTCTCCCTGAGTAACCAGAGTATATTCTGAAGTGGAATCGGCGCCGTATACATGATAGGTCACAACCTTTGAAGTGCTGACCTTCATGGACAGAGCCTCCGGGCTGAACGCTATAGTGTATATCTTCGGGATCGTGATAGTCGAACCGTCGGCCAGCACTACCACTATATAGTCTTTATGGCTGTTGTCAATCTTCTTGAACACCGACAGCTCGCCTCCGTTGCTCGTGCACGCCACCTTGTTGCCGCTGATGTCCCGCACCAGGGTGGTATCGCCGGCGGCGACTACATTCCAGTAGTAGGTGTGGTCGGTAGTGTCAAGCACCGGGACAACAGTGGGGATCGCAACGTCCACTCCGGTCGCTGCAACACGGTTGCCTTTACCGTCGAGGATCCATTGCTTAGAACCGTCGGCAGAAACTATCGCCCAGAAATAGACTGAATCGGCAGCCCCTTTTTCAGGCGCGATATACGGAGAGGCTTCTCCACTCCAGTTCTTGATGATGATGCTGTCTCCGCTGGAGAGCTTGACTACGGAACCGACAGATTCGCTGTCTTCCACCAGGTCGCTCACAGAGACTACGCAGATGGCCTGCTTCTCGAGATCGTTTATCAGAACTGACAGGGTCGTCATATTCTGACTGCTGGTCGTCGCATTCTGGTAGAGATTCTGCACCAGCTTGTTGGTCGGGAACTTGAAAACTTCTTCGGCGGTCTCGAAGATTACATAGTCGTCGTTGTAAGAAATCTTCTTGAATATGTCGTCGCCCTTTGTACCGTCAGCCTCGCCGAGATACTGCCAGGTGGCGCGATTGTCGTATGAGATGTAGAACTTGCCGTTCTCGATCTTGAGAAGCGGCACCATGCCGACAGCGGAAACATAATCTCCGGCAGCGTTGACGATGTATTGAACCTCGCCGTTACCATACTGTATGGTCCAGTAATAGTTGCCGTCTGAAGGGTTACGCTTGATACCCACCCTGGGAACGTTCGCGTCGGTTCCGTGGTAGATTACGATATCTCCCATCGTGCTGAAATGGATAGCGTAACCAGCGTTGTTGTCAAGCTGGGTGATGCCTGTAATGAAGTCCTTTTTGCTGTAGGCAGAAAGGATAGTATGCAGAGAAGCGATGGTTTCGTTCTGCTGCTTCAGCTCGGCTTCCAGCTTGGTGAGCTGCTCGTCAAGATTAGCTATCCTCTCCTTGAATTCGCCCGTACAACCCGTCAGGATCGTCAGCAAAAGGATCGAGGCCGTTAATATTCTTTTCATATAATAGATTATTCAAGAACGCAATAATACTTATAATAGATGCAATTAACAAAGAATACGCTGCATTTTTACTATTTTTGTATAAAACGATTTTTCTGCGCTATGGTCTGTTCAGTAATGTTTTATAATCTCGAGAACCTCTACGATACAAAAAACGATCCCAACAAAGACGACGACGATTTCACCCCTTCCGGCGACAGGCGCTGGACCCAGATAAAATATCAGCGCAAGCTTGAGAATCTGGGAGAGGTTTTCCAGGCGGTCAGCAGCCTTCCCGGCGGTTTTCCCGCCCTGGTGGGAGTTTCCGAGGTTGAGAACGACAGCGTGCTGGAAGACATGGTGAGCCAGAAAAGGCTCAGCGGCGCAGGCTACCGCTTCGTACATTACGAGTCAAACGACCAGCGAGGCGTCGACGTAGCGCTGCTCTACCGTTCCAGCCGCTTCAAACTTATCGACAGCCAGCCGCTGAAGCCCATCCTGCGAAGCGGCAGGGAATACTTCGGCAGAGACATCCTGGTGGTGCGCGGCCTTCTCGACGGCGAGCTGTTCGCAATCTATGTCTGCCATTTCCTGTCAAGGCGTGCAGGCCGTGATGCGTCTGCCGGATTCCGCCGTGCCGGAGCCGAGACCATCTACTACCACGCCCTGCAGATGAGGGACGAAAACCCCGGCATCAAGATAATAGTCATGGGCGACATGAACGACACCCCCGCCGACTTTTCTCTCAGCCACCTGCTCCATGCCGTGGCCGACATGGAGGACGTCGAGGAAGGAGGTTACTTCAACCCCATGTGGACCCTCATGGAGGAAGGCCAGGACACCAGCCTCTACAATCATCACTGGACCCTTTTCGACAACATAATGGTGTGCCGCCGGCTGCTGGAAGACAGCGGCTCGGAGGGCTTCCACATCGCGAAGTTCAACAAGTGGCACTACGCCCAGATCTTCAAGCGCAACTTCATGATGGAGCACGGAGTGCCCAAACGCAGCTACACCGGAAAGCATTTTTCCGGTGGCTACAGTGACCATCTGCCTGTTCTTATCAGGCTTGAGAAATAATCCTTACTTTATCTGAGGCAGACCCAGATCCTTGAAGGTACGCGGTGCGGGAACCTTCGGGAGCGGTTTGCGGTCCTTGATCTGCTCGAGTGCAACCTCTACAGCCTTGATGAGCTGCTCGTCTTCGCCGGCCCATTCCTTTATAGGGTCGTTCTCGAGGAGGATGTCAGGATCCACGCCGTGGTTCTCCACTATCCACTGGCCGGTGGCGGCGTCGTAGTTGGTGAAGAAAGGCACGCGCACGTCAGTGCCGTCGATGTACGGCAGAGAACCGCTGATGCCGATGATGCCGCCCCAGGTGCGGGTTCCGATTACGGTACCCATGTTGTTGGCCTTGAAGCTCCACGGGAAGAGGTCTCCGTCAGATGCGCTGTACTTGTTGATAAGCATCACTTTCGGGCCGGTGTGGGTGCCCTCGGGAACGGTGCCTATCATGTCGCTGCCGCGCTGCATGGTCAGACGGTAAGCCTCCCTCTGGAGACGCTCGATGAGCATCGGAGAGACGTTTCCGCCGCCGTTGCCGCGGTCATCGATTATGAGAGCTTCCTTGTCGAGCTGAGGATAGTAGTAGCGGGCGAACTCCTTGAGACCCTCGGCGCTCATGTCGGGCACGTAGATGTAGCCCACCTTGCCGCCTGAGAGCTTGTCGACAGTGCGGATATTGTTCTGCACCCACTCGTAGTGAACCAGCGGATATTCGTCAGCTATCGGCTTGACTACCACCTTCTTGCCGCCTTCCTTGGCAACTGTGTTGACGGTGAGTTCGGTGAGCACGCCGGCCTTGCCTACGAGCATCGAGTAGATGTTCTTCACATCCTTGGTTGAGACGCCGTCGATGGCGGTGATGAACTGGCCTTCAGAGACTCCGATGCCGGGCTCCGTGAGCGGAGAGCGCAGGCTTGCCTGGTAGGGAGCGCCCTGCATTATGCGGTCGATGCGGAAGTATCCGGATTTATCCTTGCTGAGTTCTGCGCCGAGCAGACCCATGTCAACCTTGTCGGCCTGGGGGTATTCACCCGGAGTGATGTATGCGTGGCCGCAGGCCAGCTCTGAAATCATCTCGCCGATGACGTAGTTCAGATCGAGGCGGGTCTTCACGTACGGCAGCAGTACTGAGTATTTCTCCTTCAGAGCGTTCCAGTCGCGGCCGTGCATGTTGGTCAGATAGAAGCCGTCGCGGAAGGCGCGCCATACCTCGTCGAAAATCTGGGGCCACTCCTGTGAGTAGTCGATGTCAACCACGATGTCGGCGGTCGATACGGGCTCGCCTGCCATCTTCTCGCGCAGGTCGGCCAGAGAAATGGTGCCGCGCTCCATGATGATGGCTTTCTTGTCGCCGTAGCGGTATGCGAAACGGCCCTTGCCGCAGTCGTCAGTAGTGCCCTTGGCGAAGTCGAACACCTTGATGCCGTCGCGGCCGTTGAACCATATCTTCTTGCCATCGCAGTAGTAACCCATGGCGCCCTGTACGGGAATCTTGATGTTACGCTCCGTGAGGCCTTCGGGATCGACCACCACCTTCACTGCATTGTCGGCCTTTTCTCCCTTGTCGGCAGCGCCGGGGGCGCCGGGGCCGGCGGGCTTGTCAGCTGCGCCGATGCCGTCGGTGGGCAGCATGGGAGACGGGGTATCCTTGGCCAGGATGCACATGTAGAGAGCCCTCATGTCGGTCATCGCGAAATCCCACTCTATGTTGCTGTAGGTAGGATTCATCTCGGTAGCCGAGGTGTAGAGCAGATATTTGCCGTCGGCGCTGAATTCAGGCATTCCTGAATCGTACCAGCCGTCGGTGACTGCATATTCTTTCTTGGTGTCCAGATTGTATACGTAAACGATGCTGTACTGGTTAGGAGCCGGCTTAGAATAGGTCAGCCATTTGCCGTCGGGAGAGTAAGACACGTCGCGGAACTCTGCGGCGGGGTTCTCCATGATGACATTTTTCTTACCGTCGAGGCTTACCTCAACAATGCGGTTCTTGCGGTCGGTGTAGAGGATATGCTTGCTGTCCGGAGCCCACTGGAGGGAGCGGATGTAGGTGTCGTTCTTCTTGGTGAGCTGCTTTGCATCACCGCCGGCAGCTACGTCATAGAGGTATACTTCTGTCTCGCCGGTGGCATCTCCGACCCATGCGATGTATTTGCCGTCCGGACTCCAGTCGACGCTGCGGTCGTTGGAGTTGGCGCTGCGGGAGATGTTGCGGGTAACACCTTTGGCTGCCGGAATGTCGAACACCTCGCCGCGGGCGATGGCGGCCACGCGGGTGCCGTCAGGAGACACTGCCATGGAGCTGGGAGACACCCTGGTGCGGCGCTCCGTGCGGGCGTAGATGTTGTCGGAAGCCAGGCTGATTGTCACTTTGGCGGCTTTCTTGGTGGCCGGGTCGAGGCGGTAGATGAAGCCGCCGTTCTCGAACACTATACTCTTGCCGTCGGTGGTCGGGAACTTCACGTCGAAACCGGTGAAGTCGGTGACCTTGGTGGTGGCGCCGGTCTTGGTATTGTAGCAGAATATGTTCATCGTCATGTCGCGGTCGGAAGCGAAATAGATCTCGTCGCCGATCCACATCGGGAAGATGTCCTGAGCGGGATTGTCGGTGATGGCCTTGACTGACTTGCCGTCGTAGATCCAGATCTCGTCGGCCATGCCGCCGCGGTAGTATTTCCAGGTGCGGAACTCGCGCATCACGCGGTTGTAGGCCAGCTGCTTGCCGTCGAGAGAGTAGCTGCAGAAACCGCCCTGGGGCAGAGGGATCTGCTCGGGCATGGCGCCGTCGGGAGTCACTTTCCAGAGGTTGCCCTCGAAGCCGTCGCCGATGCGGTTGCGGTAGATAATATACTTGCCGTCAGGAGTCCAGCCCATCACCATGTTGTTGGGGCCCATACGGTCGCCCATGTCGTCGCGGGGGTTGGTGGAAGTGTAGGTCACGCGCCTGGGTTCGCCGCCAGTGGCAGGGATTACGTAGACCTCCCTGTTGCCGTCGTATTCGGCGGTGAAGGCGATGGTCTTGCCGTCAGGAGAGTAGTGGGCGAAAGCCTCATATCCGATGTGGGAAGTGAGCCTGGTGGCCTCGCCGCCAGCTACAGGCACGGTGTAGAGGTCGCCGGCATAGGTGAACACGATGGAGCTCCCGTTGGTTGCAGGGAAGCGGAGCAGCCTTGCCTCTTCGGCTTTAGCCGAAAAAGTGAGGACGAGCGTCAGGATGACGATGGAAAATATCTTTTTCATAATAGGTATTAAAATTTTCTTGCGAATTGTTTGTAAAGATACGGAGTTTTATCATACCTTTGCACCCAGAATGAAGCAGATCATGTCAAATATGTGTTGCTGTTGTGCTATCCGCAAGGTTGGCAGGCGATGTCGTGCATATTGATACTATCCGCAAAACACTATATATATTTCGCAACCTGTCAATCTATCCGATTCTGACAGGTTTTTTATTTTTTCATACATAGACAAATCATTTTTAAATTCGCATACCATGATTTACAAAAAACTCACCGACCTTATCGGTAACACCCCCCTCCTTGAAATCTCAGGCTTCGAAGGTCAGAAAGCCCGCGTCATTGTCAAACTCGAATACTTCAACCCCGGCGGAAGCGTAAAGGACCGCATCGCCCTTGCAATGATTGAAGATGCAGAAGCCAAAGGGCTTCTCAAACCCGGAGCCACCATCATAGAGCCCACCAGCGGCAATACCGGCGTCGGCCTGGCATGGGTCGGAGCCGCAAAAGGCTACAAGACCATCCTTACCATGCCCGACACTATGAGCCTGGAGCGCCGCAGCCTGCTGAAGGCCCTCGGAGCCAAACTCGAGCTCACCCCCGGCGCTGAAGGCATGAAAGGCGCCATCGCCAAGGCTGAACAGCTCAACAAGGACATCCCCGGCAGCATAATCCTCGGCCAGTTCGTCAACCCCGCCAACCCGCGCATCCACGAGAAGACCACCGGAGAAGAGATATGGAGAGATACCGAAGGCAAGGTGGATATCTTCGTTGCCGGCGTAGGCACCGGCGGCACCGTCACCGGAGTTGCCAAGGCCCTGAAGAAGCACAATCCTGCCATCAAGGCATTCGCAGTGGAGCCCGCCAGCTCGCCCGTGCTCTCTACCGGAGTTGCAGGCAAGCACAAGATCCAGGGCATCGGCGCCGGCTTCGTGCCCAAAACCTATGATGCCAGCGCCATCGACAAGGTCATCACAGTGGCCGACGACGATGCCATCTCGGCTTCCCGCCAGCTCGCAGCGAAAGAAGGCCTGCTGGTCGGCATCTCTTCAGGAGCGTCATTCTCAGCCGCTTTGGCTCTCGCAAGAGACGAGGCCAACGCCGGCAAGACTATAGTCGCCCTGCTGCCCGACACCGGTGAGAGATATCTCTCAACCGTTCTCTATGCATTTGAAGAATACCCTGTCAAAGGTTAAAACAACCCTATGGACGAAATACTGAAAGACATTACCGCTGCGATGGAGGCCGTCTCTGCTCAGGAGGAGAAGATGGCCCTCCGCACAGGCGGTCCCCTGCCCTCTCCGAAAGCTCTGGAAGACATAATGGAGCTGGTGAAGGCTGTTATTTTCCCCCGTTACTACGGAGGAGCCGCAGGCATAGCCAAAGACATCGCCAACCTCTACGGACTGCTGATGCCGCAGACAGGCAGCGCCATCGCCGAGGCCTTCATCAAGAAGCTTCCGGAAATCAAGAGCCTGCTGCTCACCGACATCGAGGCCGTAGCCCACAACGACCCTGCAGTCAGCAGCTTCAGCGAAGTGGTGTTCTGCTACCCTGCCATCCAGGTAATGCTGCACTACCGCACCGCCCACGCCCTGCTGGAGCTCGGCACCCCGGTGATCCCGCGCATTCTCACCGAGCTTGCGCACTCTGCCACGGGCATCGACATCCACCCGGCCGCCAAGATCGGGGCATACTTCGGCATAGACCACGGCACTGGAGTGGTAATCGGCGAAACCTGCGTCATAGGAGACCACGTAATGCTCTATCAGGGAGTGACCCTGGGCGCCCGCAACTTCAAGTATGACGACAAGGGCAACCCGCTCCAAGTCCCCAGGCACCCCATCCTCGAAGACAACGTCACAGTCTACTCCAACACCTCTATCCTCGGTCGCGTGACCATAGGCCACGACTCGATAATAGGAGGTAACATCTGGCTGACCCACGACGTGCCGCCGGGCACAAGGCTGCTGCAGAGCAAGGCCGTCACAGTGCCGGAATTCAGCGATGGAGGAGGAATCTGAAAAAGGAAAAAAGTTACCGCTTTCGCAGCGTAACCCTTACGCCGGCCATGAACCACAGGCCCGGCTGGGGTATGTCCCCGAAATCGTAATATTCTTTGCCAAGAAGGTTGTTGGCCCTCAGGTATACCTCGAAGGCCGGACGGCTGTAAGACAGCTTTGCGTCGAGCAGCGAATAGGGCTTGATGAGGGCAGAGCTGGTGGCGCGGTCGACGTAGCGGTATGAGACGTTGGCAGTGAAGCCCTCTGCGATGCGGAAATCCGCCTGGGCTGTGACCCTGTGGCGGATGTACTCCATCGAGTAAAGGCTGCGGAAGCCTGTCTTCGTGTCTTTGTCCTGACTAATGTGGCTGTAGCCCAGATTTACAGAGCGGACGAAGAAGTTGCGCTTGCCGGTCAGCTCGCCGAACGACAGCTGCAGTGTGGCCTCCTGCCCGAAAGTGTCAAGAGTAGTGTGGTTGACCGACATCCACGGAGCGTCGTCCCCCGCGCTTACTTCCTGTATCCAGTCGATTATGTCGTGGCCGTGGTTGTAATAGACCGTGGCGACGGCCCTGACGCCCCTGCCGAGGAATTTCAGGCCGCCTTCGAAGGCATGGAGTTTTTCAGTCCTGAGGTTGGGGTCGGCCTTGTGTCCGCCTACTGAATAATAGAGCTCGGTGAAGGTGGGCATCCTGTAGGATGCATTGTAGGAACCATAGATGCGCAGGACGTCGGTCAGCCGCAGATTCATCTCGACTCCCGGGTAGAATTTGACACCCTCTGCGCTGCCGGTGTTATAAGCCGCAGTGACTCCGGCTGAAGCAGTAAGACGGTCCAGAGTGACGCTGTGCTCGGCGAAAGCGGTGATGGCAGTCCTGGCCAGGCCGCGGACATAGACTCCCTGAGGATCATTCAGCGGCTCGCCTAGATTAGTGCTGCGGATGGCCTCGTGGCGGGCTCCGGCCCCGAAGGTGCTGCGACCCAGCCGCGAGTCGAATCCGGCATGGAAATCGGCTCCGGCGACGTTGGTCTTATGGTAATTGAAAGGATATTTCGCAGGTGCGCCGCGGAACAGCTCGAAACGGTCTTCGCCGTGGGTCCAGTAGAGCGAGGGGGTGAAGTGAAGGGCACCCTTGCCCTCGGCCCTTATGGCAGTAAATGTCTTGAAAGTATGTTCGAACTGGTCGTCGTATTTCGGGCTGTAGAAGGTACTCGAGCCGAAGTCTTTCAGACTGGCGCCGGCCTGCCATTCGAGGGTCGCCCCGGCCAGGTCGGCATTGCCGTGGTAGAAGGTCTTGAAGGCTGAAAAGTCGCTGTTGAGCCCGCCGACGGCGTTGCGGTTGAAGCCGTCAGAGCGCTGGTAGCCGGCCGAGAGAGTGTTGTAGCTGTGAGCACCTTTCAGAGCGGCCGAAGCGTTGACATTGCCGTACAAGAACGACCCTCCCTCGAGGTTGAGGGTGGCCGAGCTCTCCCCGCTGTATTTCGTGACAATGTTGATGGCGCCCACCATCGACGAAGCGCCGTGCCCCCTGGCCGAAGGCCCTTCCAGCACCTCGATGTGGTCTATGTCACTGAGGTTGACGGGGAAGTCGGCGGAGTTGTGGCCGGTCTGGGGGTCGGATATGTCGATGCCGTTCAGCAGGATGGCAATCTGGTTGTAAGTGCCGCCTCGCATGCTGATGTCGGTCTGCATACCCATGGCGCCGCGCTGGCGGACATCCACTCCCAGAGCGTATTTCAGCAGGTCGTTTATATTTTCGGCAGGGGCCGAGGCGATAGTCAGGCTGTCCATCAGGGCCACCGTGCGGGTGTTCTTGTGCAGGGGGACGGGAAGCCTGGCGGCAGTGACCGAGACGCTGTCCAGCACGTAATAAGTCTGGGCGGCAAGTTTACCTGCCGGCAGGAGCATTAATAACAATATTGCAGCGTATGAAAAGTGCTTTGCCAAGCTCTGTCTTTTTTTGCGGACAGCAAAGATACTATTTTATGGCCCGGTGTTTGAAAACTGTCCGGAATTTTAGTAAATTTGAAAGCTATTGACACTAATTACTCAGTAAAATGAAAAACAAATATGCCGTTATTGTCGTTGACATGCTCAATGACTTTGTTACAGGATCTATCGCTCATCCCAGGATCAAACACATCATCAAGCCCATCAAAGAACTCTGCGACAGAGCTCGTGCTGCCGGCGTTCCGGTTGTTTACGCCAATGACAGCCACACTCCAGACATCGACAAGGAGTTCAAGATCTGGGGCCCTCATGCTGTTGAAGGCACCTGGGGCGCCGAGGTAATCGATGAACTCAAGCCCAAGAAAGGCGATTTCGTTATCCCTAAGAAGACCTACAGCGGATTCTTCGAGACTACCATGGAGCGCGTGCTCCGCGAGCTCGACGTCAACACCGTCATCATCACCGGCTGGCAGGCTGACTGCTGCTGCCGTCACACTTCAGCCGACGCTTTCTTCAGGGGTTTCAAGATCATCGTTCCCAAAGAGACCACCGACACCCTCACAGACGAGGCTTACCTGGGCGGTCTTGAATACATCAAGGCCATCTACGGCGGCAAGATCTGCAGCGTCAAGAGTTTGAAATTTTAATTAACGACGATATATGGAACTTACATTAAAAGGCATTAAAGACAACGCCGCCGAATGGAAGGCCAAAGGTTTCGCCCTTCCGACCTTCGATATCGAGAAAGTCCGCGAAGCTACCCTTAAGGCTCCGGCATGGATCCACTTCGGCGCCGGCAACATCTTCCGCGCATTCCAGTGCAACGTGTGCCAGAACCTCCTCAACGCAGGTGTGCTCGACCGCGGTCTGGTTGTAGCAGAAGGCTATGACTACGAGATCATCGACAAGATGTACCGTCCTCACGACAACATCGGCGTCCTGGTGACTCTCAAAGCCAGCGGCAATGTTGAGAAGACTGTTGTGGCTTCTATCATGGAGAGCCTCGCGGCCGACTCCAACAACGACAAGGACTGGCCCCGTCTGAAAGAGATTTTCCGCAACGACTCTCTCCAGATGGTGTCATTCACCATCACCGAGAAGGGCTATGCCCTCCAGAACAACGCAGGCATCTTCGCTCCGTTCGTAGAGGAAGACTTCGCAGCCGGCCCCGGCAAGCCTCAGAGCTACATGGGCAAGGTGAGCGCCCTCGTATATGAGCGTTTCGTAGCAGGCGAGAAGCCCGTGGCAATGGTCAGCATGGACAACTGCTCTCACAACGGCGACAAGCTGTTCGCTGCAGTTCACGCCTTCGCAGAGGCCTGGGAGAAGAACGGCGTCTGCAAGCCGGGCTTCAAGGCTTATGTAGAGAATAAAGCCAAAGTGTCATTCCCCTGGACCATGATCGACAAGATCACTCCGCGTCCCGACCCTTCAGTAGAGGCTATCCTCCAGGCTGACGGGCTTGATGTCGAGCCGGTCGTTACCGCAAAGAAGACCTTCGTGGCTCCTTTTGTAAACAGCGAGGAGTGCGAATACCTCGTCATCGAGGATTCATTCCCGAACGGCCATCCCGCCCTCGAGAAAGGCGGCGTAATGTTCACTCAGCGCGAGACAGTCGACAAGGTGGAGAAGATGAAAGTCTGCACCTGCCTCAACCCGCTCCACACCGCTCTCGCAGTGTCAGGCTGTCTGCTCGGCTTCCAGAAGATCTCTGAAGAGATGAAAGACGCCGACCTGAAGAAGATGGTTGAAATAGTAGGTTACAAGGAGGGTCTCCCCGTAGTTGTAGACCCGGGCATCATCAAGCCGAAAGACTTCATCGATCAGGTTGTGAATATCCGCATCCCGAACCCCTTCATGCCGGACACTCCCCAGCGTATCGCTACCGACACATCTCAGAAGCTTGCCATCCGTTTCGGCGAGACCATCAAGGCTTACGAGAAACGCCCCGACCTTAACGTGGCAGACCTCAAAGTCATCCCGCTCGTATTCGCCCTCTGGCTCCGCTACCTCATGGGTGTGGACGATAACGGCGAGAAGTTCGAACTCAGCCCCGACCCGCTGCTGCCGCAGGTTACCCCTGTTGTCGCTAATGTCAAGCTCGGCGAGAAGTTCGACGTACATGCTACCGTAGAGCCCATCCTCAGCAAGGCCGGCATCTTCGGTGTAAATCTCTACGACACTCCGCTCGCAGCCAAGGTCGAGAAGTATTTCGAACAGCTGACCGCAGGCAAGGGCGCCGTCCGCAAGGTTATCCACGAGAACGTTTAACAAGGCCAACCATTTAAACAATATATCATGAAAAAAGTAATGTGCTATATGGCAGCAGCGATCATGTCGATTTCTGCCATCACTGCCTGCGGCTCTCTGGGCTCTATAGTTTCCGGAGCTTCGAATGCCGGTGCAGTAGCAGGCAAGGCCCTCAAGGCTATCCTGGACAAGTACATCAACCTTGGCAGCCTTGGCAACATCCTCGGCGGCATGGGCACTCTGGACCTTACTGACGCTGAGACCGTAGCCAACCTTACCAAGATTGCTTCAAGCATCAAGGGGCTCAGTACCAACGCTTCTTCTGATTATCTCACTAAGTTCGCCCAGGGCCTCATCTCAGGCTCAGGCAACGCTATCAGCCAGCAGGCTGCGACTACCATCACCAATTCTCTCGCAGAACTGGCAAAAAGGCAGAGCATGACTACATCGCTTAACAGCGACGGCTCGCTAAGCCAGGCTGCCCTGCAGTCTACTGCCTATACTGTAGCTAACGCTATGCGACAGATGCAGTAAGCTCCGGTTCAGGTTATAACGAAAAAGCCTCATCATTGCGATGAGGCTTTTTTCATTCGTATGGGAGGCTAAGATCAATAACCCATAAGGTTATGGAAATAGCTGTACTGCGAGCCGTGGCCTACGAAATTGATGAGGAGGTTGAAGGCTACGCCGGCGATGGCTGCATAGAGAACTTTCTTGGCAGCCTGCATGTTGTTCTTGCGGCGATAGACGAAATACAGGACCACGCCGATCAGCGGGATGATGAACGAGCCGATGATGGCCAGGCAGCCGGCGTTGTTGCGCAGGATGCTGCCGGCATTGCCGTTGTTGCCGCCCGGGTTGAGGTTGGGGAAAGGCCAGCTGCCCTGCTGCCCCTGCTGCTGTTGCTGCTGGGTGCGGGCGTTGCCGTTCCGGTCGAAATCCGGCTGGGGAGGGAATCCTGTGTTGCCACTGTTGGTCTGGCCGCCGAAGCCGCCGTTGTTCCCGGTATTGAAGCTGCCGCCTCCAGCAAGGCTGCCGCCGCAGTAAGGGCAGAACTGATAGTCGCTGGAAACGGATTTTCCGCATTTTGGACAAGTGATAGTCATAAGGCTTGGATGTTATTTCCCCAAAATTACAAAAAAAACTCTTTTCAGATTCCTCCTCCGTCGCTGAATTCCGGCACTGTGACGGCCTTGCTCTGCAGCAGCCTTGTGCCCGGCGGCACGTCGTGAGTCAGCCAGATGTTACCTCCTATTATCGAGTCGTGGCCTATGGTCACGCGGCCGAGGATAGAGGTGTTGGAGTAGACTGTGACGTTGTCTTCGAGGATGGGGTGCCTGGGGACTTGGAGCGGGTTGCCCTTGTCGTCATACTTGAAGTTGCGGGCGCCCA
>JAFZKU010000148.1 GCA_017551785.1 Bacteroidales bacterium
GCTTTTAGTTGTCACCTCGCCCCATGCGAAGTAGTCTCCGTATTCTTCCGGTTTCGTGGCGCCTACATTGCAGGTTGCCCATTTAAAGAAGAGACCGAGGTCGACGGCTTCCATATTCTGGGCGCCAAGCTTAGGATTATCCTCTTTCTGCTGACAGGCAGAGACGAACAAGCTTGATGCTAAAAAAATCAGCAAGACAATCTTTTTCATAATACTCAACTCAATTTGATACACAGCAGGGTCATGTCGTCGTTGGGATCTTCGCCGGCACGGTGCTGTTCGACATCGGCTTTCAAAGTGTCAAGCACTTCAGCAGAAGTCATGCCGTCAGCTTTGGCCATGAAAGCAAGGATGCGGTCATCTCCGAACAGCTCTTTGGCAGGGTTCTCTGCCTCGTTGAGACCGTCGGTGTAGAGGAGCATCATCTTGCCGCGGACATCCTCGATGCTCTCACCCTGGAATTCGAAGCCCTTGAACAGGCCGAGAGGAAGGTTTGCGTGCTTGATGTCGAGGAACTTGCCGTCGAGGACAGGCGCGTTGTGACCGCAGTTGCAGTATTCCAGACGGCCGGTGTCGGTGTGCAGCAGTGCGATGAACATCGTAACGAACATGCTGGTGTCGTTGTTCTCGGACAACTCGTTGTTCATGTAGGTGGCGATGTCTTCAGGCTTTCTTCCCTGAGCAGCCAGCACGCGGAACAACTGAGCGCTCTGGGCCATGAACAATGACGCAGGAACTCCCTTTCCGCTCACGTCTCCGATGCAGAAATACAGCTGATTCTCTGCCTCTACAAAACCGTAGAGGTCGCCGCCGACTTCCTTGGCCGGAGTCATAGAAGCATGAAGGTCGAGGCCTTTGATGTCAGGGTATACGCTGGGCAGCATACTCATCTGGATGTTGCTGGCCACTTTCAGTTCGTTTTCGAGTGATGCCGTCATGGCAGTGGTCTGCTTCAACTCTTCGATGTAAGTTACAAGAGACTGCTGCATGTTGCCGAACGACTGGCTCAACTGGCCGATCTCATCGGTTCGCCCGTCATCCGGTAGCGTCTGGTCGAAGTGACCTTCTGCAATGGTTCCTGTCTGGTCCGCGAGTTTCTTCAACGGTTCCATCTCCCTGCGTATGATGCGGACGAAAACGAACAGCATCAACAACAAACCGAACAGCACGATAGCTGTAACGATACGTCTCAGGCGCGTATATCCGCTGAAGATATCGCTCTCTGGGCAAACTATGGCTACACTCCAACCAGTATTGCCGAGAGGCTTGAAGAACACATAGCTATCGGCACCGTCGAAGACCAGCTGGCGCATGCCTTCCTCGCCACGGAGCATGGCATGTCCCAGTTCGGAAATTTCCGGGTTGGGGGTCTCCAGTGTCTCGGTGAAGATGGTCTGGTAGAACAGTTTCTCTTTGTCCGGATGTACGAAGTAGGTGCCGCCCTCGCCGATCATGATGCTGTATGAGTTCGGGTAGGGCTTGACTGCTGAAATCGTATTGGACAGCCAGTCCAGCGAGATGTCGACCGATATCGTGCCGATGAAGATGCCGAATTCGTCCTTGATCGGTTTGCAGTAAGACGCGATCATGGCATTATAGGTCACATCATCGGGATTGTAGTCGAAGAACGGTTCTGTCCAGATGGGACGGTCCAGCAGCTTCGGCATCAGATACCAGTCCATGTAGAAATACTCATAGTGGTCGTTTCCTTCCTGAGTAGTAGATATCTCATCGCCTTCCCTGAGAGAGAAAGCAGAGAAGTAAAGACCTTTGTCTCTGAAGTAATAGGGTTCGAAAGCAATGGAGCATCCGTTCAGGTCGGGATTGTTCAGAAGGATCTGTTTTGAGTAGATGAACATCGAGTCCGGAGCGTCGATATGTTTCTTGATCACCCATTCGGTGTTCTCTGTTGCAATTTCAACCATCTGGAGAATCGAATTCACGCGGAGGGTTGTATTGTCAAGCACCTGGGTGGCACGGTTGACAGCTTCCTGACGCACGGTCCTCAGCGACTGCGAGAACATGAACCCCAGAGAGATGAGGAATATGAGGGCGGCAAAGGATACTATCCAGAGGCTGAGCTTCCTGGACAGGGACTGCTTGATGTAGTCAGAAATATGTGGAGTGCTCATAATATTAATCCGCCTTCAATTGTTCGTAAGTAACTTCTTTTTCAAGCATGCCGCACTCTACCATAAGGTCGCTGGCCAGTTTGACCATGTCTTCGCGCATGCGGAACTCGCGTTTGCCGGATTCTCTGTCGATCTGTGCGTCGAGGACATCGTCAAGCATCAGTTTCTGTAAGATCCTGTTTGTGGCGATATGATTTTCCTGAACATATTTCATCACGATCTCAAGAGTCTCCTTCGGATGCTCGGCTGCCCATTCCCAGCCTTTGCGGCTGGCATCGGCAAATCTACGGGCCTGGTCCTTATGTTTCTCATAGTATTCGCGGGTCATATAGATAGCGTCTTCCTGGACGTTGTAACCGGAATCCCGGAAACGGTAGACCTCTTCATCAGTGAGCTCGTATCCAGCCTGTACTATCTGGTAATACTCATTGTAGCTCATGGCCAGCGTAGCGTCCAGGCCTCCTTTGACAAAGAGGTTGACGTTAGTAGCGAATGGTATCCAGTCGTAGTTCAGGCCTTCCTTGATGCTCATGCATTTGGCCAGCTGGCCGAAGCCTACGCTCCAGATGCCGATGCGTTCGCCTTTCTGGGTGAGAGGATTCACTCCGCGACGGGATACGATGACCATGGAATTGTTCATCGATGTCTGCAGGATATTGACCAGAGGAATACCCCTGTCTATGATTTCCATAGCCTGGCAGAGTTGCAGGGTGGTGGCGTGGCTCTCGTTGCTGCGGATACGGTTTATGGCCGTCAGGGTAGCAGTAGGATGGACGATCTCGACATCTAAGCCGGCATCTTTGTAGAAGCCCATGTCAAGAGCCACATAGTAGCCTGCGAACTGAGCCTGTGCAGTCCACTGTGGAGTAAAGATGAACTTCTCCTGCGCCGTCAAGGCGACAGAAGAAGCCATAATCAGGATTGCCGCGAGGGCACGTCGGATAAAACTCATTCTTTTTCGGGTGTGTCAGCTTTGAATTCGTAGTCTTTGCCGGGCAGGATAGCGTTGAGGATAACTCCTACGAGGGCGGCTACTGCCAGGCCAGAGAGAGTGGTGAAGCCGATAGACAGGGCGTCGTTGGCTCCGTACTTGATGCCGATTGCGAGCACAAGTATGAGGGCTGAAATGATTACATTTCGTGAAGAAGTGAAGTCAACGTGGTTCTCGACCATGTTGCGCACGCCGACTGCCGAGATCATACCGTAGAGCACGAGGGAAACACCACCGATGGTGGCTGCGGGCATTGCGCCGATCAGTGCAGAGAATTTAGGGCAGAACGACAGCACGATTGCGAAAATGGCGGCGAGGCGGATGACTTTCGGATCGAATACCTTGGTGAGGTTGAGCACGCCGGTGTTCTCTCCGTAAGTAGTGTTGGCGGGAGCGCCGAACAGTGAGGCGAGCATGGTGGCAAGACCATCACCCATGAGAGTGCGGTGGAGACCCGGGTCACCGAGGAAGTTCTTGCCAACAGTAGAAGAGATGGCGCAGATGTCGCCGATGTGCTCCATCATCGTAGCCAGTGAAATGGGAACGATGGTGATGATGGCTGAAACCAGAAGACCCCAGTTAGGATTGCCGAATACTGCGAAAGCGGTGTTTTCCATCTTGAACGGAACACCAACCCAGGCAGCTTCTTTAACTGCTGAGAAGTCGCAGAGTCCGAAGCAGGCAGCGACAATATATGAACCCAGCACGCCGAGCAGGATGGGGAGGATCTTGATCATTCCTTTACCCCAGATGTTGCAGACGATGATTATTACTATCGCGAGCAGGGCGATCCACCAGTTGGTCTGGCAGTTGTTGATGGCTGAGCCGGAGAGGGTCAGACCGATGGCGATGATGATGGGGCCCGTAACAACCGGCGGGAAGAAGCGCATTACCTTCTTTGCTCCGAAAGCTGCGATGAGCGCTGCAAGCACGAAATAGATGAGGCCGGCACAGAACACTCCGATGCAGGCGTAGGGCAGAGACTGGGCGGCGTTGAGGCCTTGCTCAGAACCCATCGCAACAACAGAAGCATATCCGCCGAGGAATGCGAAAGAAGAACCCAGGAATGCCGGGACTTTCATCTTGGTGAGAAGGTGGAAGATCAGAGTGCCGAGACCTGCGAAGAGCAGTGTGGCGGACATCGAAAGTCCGGTGAGCACGGGCACCAGGACCGTTGCGCCGAACATGGCGAACATGTGCTGGAGGCCGAGAGTAAACATCTTGCCGCGACCAAGAGTGCGGGCGTCGTAGATGGGTTGCTGAGTCTGTATCATAGTAGTTTAGTTTATAGTTCGATATTATCGTACATCCTTGGCTGCAATTGTGCTTTGCGAAATGTTGATGATGAAGTCACCCATCTTTTCGAGACCGTTCACTACGTCCATATAGAACGATCCGGTCTCATACGGGTAGCTGCGGTCCTCGAGGCTGGCCAGATGCTCCTCGCGCAGGAGGTCACGGTATGCGTTGATTCGATCCTCTGCACGCTCGGCATTCGAAATATCTTTCAGTTTGACCAGGGGCGTCTCCAAATTGAAGTGCATCTCATTGAAGGCCTCGTCAACAAGTGTCGTCATATGGTCTATCTTGGTAATCATCTCCGCGGTGAAGGGTTTCTTGTGGGCCCATGCACGGGCGATAGAACGGCCGATGCTCTCGCCGCTGTCACCCAGAGACTCCATCTCTCCGATGATGCGGTAGAAACTGCGCACGCGGACGATACCTTCGTAACTGGTCTCGCCCTTGGTGACCTGAGCCAGGTATGTCGCTATTTCTTTCTCCACCTGGTCGGTGATTTCCTCATATTTTATCAGTTTCGCGTTCCACTGGTCAAAATCGGCCTCGGTCTTCGCATCTGCCGCCTCCTTTATGAAACCGACCACACGATGACACAAGTCACCGTAGCGGACAATCTCCATCTTTGCGGAGTTGAGGGCCAGGTCACCGGTCTGCATGACGGCATTGGCACCGATGTATTTGAGTCGGAAGGTTTCTTCTTCTGATTCCTTGTTGGGCACCATCACCTTCACAATCTTTTCGATCTGAGGGATGAACCATACGAGGATGAGGGTATTGATTACATTGAACAGGGAGTGCAGAGTGGCGACACTGTAGGGCAGGGATGCCACAAGAGCAGCGCGGGTTGCTTCGTCGGCCATCGCGAAATCCGTCACGTAAGGATCCGGGAAGCCGAACAGGGTAACAATTCTTCCAATCAGTCCGAGGAAGGGCCGCATCAGGCATGTCACCCAAATTACTCCGAACAGGTTGAACAGAAGGTGAGCCCGGGCAGTACGGCGGGCGCTGACATTTGCCACGGAAGCAGCGATGTTAGAGGTGATCGTGGTTCCGATGTTTTCGCCGAGCACCATTGCTGCCGCCATTGTGAAGGGAATGTAGCCCTGAGCCACCAGAACCATGGTGATGGCCATCGTGGCTGCAGAAGACTGCAGCATCAGAGTCATGCAGGCACCGGCCACCATAAACAGCAGGATGCTGCCGAAGCCCCAGTGGGTTATGCTGCCAAGGAATTGGCGTACAGGTTCGTTGTCCAGCAGGAGAGTAGAAGTCTCCCTCAATGTTGACAGACCCAGGAACAGCAGGGCAAAACCCATCAGGAATTCACCCATATCGGTTCTCTTCTTCGCCTTGGAAACAAACAACAGGTATGCAAAGAACATCAGCGGCACAGCGATGGCGCCGAGGCTGAAGCTGCCGCCGCCGAAACTGAGGGCGAAGATCCACGCTGTCACGGTGGTGCCGATGTTGGCACCCATTATGACGGAAATAGCAGTGGCAAGAGAGAGCAGGCCGGCATTCACAAAGCTGACCAGCATCAACGTAGTGGCAGTAGAACTCTGAACCAATGCAGTAACTCCGATACCAGTGAGGATGCCTTTGAATGTGTTGGAGGTCATCTTGGCCATGAAGTGACGCATCCGGTCGCCGGCCATTTTCTGCAAACCTCCGCTCATGAGGGACATACCGTAAAGGAACATACCCAATGAGCCGAGAAGGGTCAGAATCCGCAGTAGAAGCATACTATGTTATGTAGTTATTATAGAGTGTGCGAATATATATATTTTGTCAGAATATGTAACCGGCATTGACGTATATACCTGCGCGATGCCAGAGAGAAGACCAGTGTACCTGGACGCTGATCGGCCCTATGAATGAATCGTAGGACAGTTTCACGCCCGCACCGTGGATATCATATTGTTTGTGGCCAGGCTTGCTTGAATTTAAATCGGTGGCGGTGAAGGCGTAGTTGTACATCGCGTAAGCGTAAAACTTAGGCGAGAGCTGGAGCCTTGCGTCAAGCCTTCCGACAGCAAGCCAGTCATAGGCGATGGAAGCATCTATAAGACCTACGAAAGGCGCCTGGAATTCAAAGTATCTGCCGGAAAAATCTCCTCCCACGGCGTTGCCGAGAGGTGTGCCGAACAGCTGGTTGTTATCATTGAAAATAGACCTCAGGTACACAGATGTCTCAAAGGCGAATTTGTTTCCGACCGGGATGGCGCCCAGGAAATCATATGAAACGGAAAAAGGACCGCCGGCTGATGCCGGATCGTCATACAGGTCCTGCCTCAGGCAATATTTGTAAGCCAGATTGGTCTTTATGCCATGATAGGGATAAAAGGCGTTGTCAAGCACGTCATAGTCAAGCTTTCCTCTCAGCTCGACAACATGGTTCTGCGGCTCCTTGAGGACATCGGCCGGGACCTCGGTGGAACTTTGGTACAGTTTATACCTGCTGTATCTAATGCCGAGGTGTGCGGTGAAGTATTTCGAATAGGTCTCCTTGATGAAGAATTCGGACTGGGCCCTGTTGTACCCCTCGAAACTCGGGAAAGGAGTTGTGCCGGGGACAGTATAATTCAGACCGAGTCTCTTGTAAGAGTAACTGATACCTACGCTGGGGAAGTAATAGGGCACATACAGGAGCTGGGCCTCATACTGCGGGTAGTATCCCAGACGCGCGTTCAGATTTACCCTGAAGCAATTCATCCTCTGGGCGTTCAGCCCGACTTCGACAAGGATGTTCGCTGCCTCGTCGTTGTCATATCTCACGCCGAGTCCAAGTTGGTGGGGCGGCCTCTTGCCGAGGTCGAACACAAGCCTGTATTTGTCCCCTTCCGGCTCGAAATGATATGAGATACCCTTGTATACGCCGGTTCCGGAGAACACGGAGAGGGCTTTGTCGACATCGTCGCCGGTGATTGTAGTCTTGTCCTGGAGATGGGCCTTCAGCAGGAGCCATTTCTTGTCACGCTCCGTTACTCCGTTTATGTCGATGCCGCTCAGCTCGAAAGTGGTCTTGTACATGTTGATCGCCTTCGGTATATCTTCCCTGGAATCACCCGGACCAAATTTGTCGATAATCTGCTTTACCTTCATCAGTTCAGGTATGTGGGCCAGAGCTGAATTGTAACCCCTTTCGATAAGGGTATCAATCGATGCGCTGTCGAAACTCAGTGAACCGTAGCCGCTGATGTCCGGGATTATAAGCACGTCGCAGAGCTCGGAGTGCTCCACGTGGGCTTCATTAGTCGATATGTTGAGGAACTGCTGCAGGATCTGTGGCAGAGAACGGGTATTGTCGGCCTCGTGCACGCCTTTGTCGCTCACGTCCACGCCGATTATTATGTCAGCGCCCATAGCCTTGCAGACGTCAGTGGGGAAGTTGTTCCTGAAGCCGCCGTCTATAAGGATCATGTTGTCCATCTCTACCGGGGCGAACACGCCGGGAATAGCCATGGAAGCACGGATCGCAGTGGGCAGTTTGCCGCTGTGGAACACTACTTCTTCATTTGTGATGAGGTCCACGGCCACGCAGGCAAAAGGAATGGGAAGGTCGGAGAAGTCTATGGAGTCCTGATAGCCGACGCTGAGGCCTGTGAACAGGTTCAGCACGTTCTGTCCGTTTATAACTCCGGCCGGGAGGCTTGTGGTGAAGTCGGACATGGTGTTGCCGTTGACGTCTTTCTGGCTGTCCAGGTTGTCGAGCAGGCCGAGTCCGGTGCTGAACGGCACGTCGAGCAGAAGCCTCTCGTTAGTCCTTTTTCTCTGGGTGGACAACTCGCTTCTGTTTACAGTGTTGCTCATGTAGATCGACCAGTCCATGCCGCGTATGATGGTGTCGAGCTCCGAGGCGTTGTAGCCAAGGGCATACATGCTGCCCATGATGGAACCCATGCTGGTGCCTGTGATGTAGTCGACATGGATGCCGAGGTCTTCCAGTACCTTGAGAACGCCGATATGCGCGGATCCTTTCGCTCCTCCACCGCTGAGCACCAGTCCGACCTTGGGACGGGTAGTACTGTTGTACAACAGGGAGTCAAGCCTTTCCGCAGCATTGCCGCTGATGGAGAACGCAGAGAATAACAGCAGTACAGCGAGTATTTTTGCGGAAACAGATTTCATAGTGTTTCTTTTTAAATCAGAAGATTATAGATGAAGAACCCCAGATAGTTGCCCAGCGCGAAGCCGATAATGCCCACGGTGATGCCAGGGACGAGCACTTTCTTGTTTTCCATGGCAGAAACGACGATGGGCACGAAGGGCGGCGAGTTGATAAGGGCTACCGATGTGGCTATCATCATATCTGCGTCTACTTTCAACAGCTTTGACAGGATCACCTGCAGCAGCAGTGACACGAAAATCACGAAGAACAGGAACAGGAAAGCATAGAGGCCTTCGCGGATGTTAAGCTTGGTGACATCGGCCATGGAGGCGATGGTGATCGAGAAGATGTATATGAGGTAAAGACCGAGGTCGTAGCTGAAGGTCAGCTTCTTGACGGGTTTGGTGTTTGCGGCTATCAGGGCGAAGGTGCTTATGCCGAGAATGAATATCGGCATGAACCAGCCTTTCGGGAACAACTTGGTGAGGCCGAACGACAGACCGACGCAGATAATGACTGCTAACAGGATCCTCCAGACCTGACCCCAGCCCTTGGCTGTTTTCAGGATGCTGTAGGGATTCTTGTGACTCTCGATTATCTGCTCGTTGACCTCTATCTGAGCTTCAGTGAGAGCTGCCTTGTCGTCCTTGGGCGCAATCTTGAGGAATTTGCGGAAAAGGCGGATGCCGACGCTGAGCAGGAATACGAAGTAGAGGAAGCAGACCAGCATGTCGTAGCTGTTGAGCATTACGAATGTCTCGCTGGGCACGCCGAGCAGCATCTGCAGGGACGCCATGTTGATTGTTCCGCCAGTTTCGCAGCCGGTAATCAGCGCGGCAATTTCGGGAGCCTGCGTTCCGACATGTCTGCCGAAGAGCCAGTATCCGACGAAAATGGACACGACTATCGCGATCAGACCTGCGATAAGTGAACGGAAAATGCCCTTGAGACTGTTGCGGGTCAGCGCACAGGCGAACAGCATCATAGGGAGAGCCATCGGAATGAGCGCGTTGGTGAGGGTTTCCTTCAGAGGGTAGTTGCCGTCATTGATCCAGGGCAGGTTGCCGATTATTACACCGAGGATGTAAAGGATAAGGATGGGGCCGATTTTCCCGAAGAAAGGGACCTTCTTGCACAGCCATAGCACGAATGCAGGTGCAAGGCAGAAGATAAGGACCAGTAGAATCTTTGATACCATAGTTCAGGATTATAGTGTCAGGATCAGAAAAGCCCGTGAAGCTGGGCGTCGATCATGTCGGTTACAGTATTGAAATCGTCGACGTTCTCGCCGAATCTGAGGCGGTCGACATCAACTATCAGCAGCTTGCCGTCCTTGTATTCGCTGATCCACTTCTCATAGCGCTCGTGGAGGCCGGTGAGATAGTCGATGCGGATGCTGTTCTCATACTCGCGCCCGCGCTTGTGGATGTTGTTGACGATGTTGGGGATGCTGCTGCGCAGATAGATAAGCAGGTCCGGCGGCCTGACGAGAGATATCATAAGCTCGAAGAGCTCCTGATAATTGTCGAAGTCGCGGCTTGACATCAGCCCCATGTCATGGAGGTTCGGGGCGAAGATGCAAGCGTCTTCATATATCGTGCGGTCCTGGATTATTACGTCGCTGCTCTTGCTGATTTCAACTATGTCGCGGAAGCGCTTGTTGAGGAAATAAATCTGGAGGTTGAACGACCATCTCTCCATATCTTCGTAAAAGTCTGCAAGATAAGGATTGAAATCCACGGGTTCGAACCGGGCTGTCCAATGATAACGATCTGCAAGAAGCTGGGTCAGGGTGGTCTTTCCGCTGCCTATGTTGCCGGCTATCGCAATATGCATGGCAAGGTGTATTTGTGTGTTTTAGTATTCACAAATTTACAAACTCTTTTCGTATTTTTGCGAAAAAGGAATAGTCGAAAATGAGCGAGATAAAAACTTTTTACGTCAA
>JAFZKU010000149.1 GCA_017551785.1 Bacteroidales bacterium
ATACGAGGCCCTTGGCTCCCACCTGCGGACGCTTAACCCACTCTGTGAGCTCGTCGGTCTGCTTGCGGGTGTATGCAGCAGCGCCGGGAACTGCGATGGCTCCTACGTACTCCACGCTGTCGAACACTGAGAAGCCGCAGCCCTGCACAAGTTTGGTTACTTCATGTATCTCCATGCCGAAGCGGATGTCAGGCTTGTCGCTGCCATATTTATCCATAGCGTCGTACCAGCTCATGCGCGGAATCTTCGGGGCGATGTCGACATTGATTACGGCCTTGAAGAGGTGGCGCATCATGCCTTCGAAGAGGTTCAGGACGTCCTCCTGCTCCACGAAGCTCATCTCGCAGTCGATCTGGGTGAACTCGGGCTGGCGGTCGGCGCGCAGGTCTTCGTCGCGGAAGCAGCGCACAATCTGGAAGTAGCGGTCGTAGCCGGCCACCATCAGCAGCTGCTTGAAGGTCTGCGGGCTCTGCGGCAGGGCGTAGAATTCGCCGGGGTTCATGCGGCTGGGCACCACGAAGTCGCGGGCTCCCTCCGGAGTGGATTTGATGAGGCAGGGAGTCTCGATCTCCATGAATCCTTCCCCGTCCAGATAGTTGCGGACTTCATGTGCCATGCGGTGGCGCAGCGTCAGGGCGTTCTTGAGCGGGTTGCGGCGCAGGTCCAGATAGCGATATCTTGCGCGCAGCTCCTCGCCGCCGTCGCTGACGTCCTCGATGGTGAAAGGAGGGATCTCCGAGGGGTTCAACACATTCACCTTGTCGAGAAGAATCTCGATGTCTCCGGTGTCCATCTTGGGGTTCTTGCTCTGACGTTCTGCCACACGGCCGGTCACCTGGATTACATATTCACGGCCGAGGCCTGCGACTGCGGCTGCCACAGCTTCATCGCTGGCTGCGTCTGCCACCAGCTGAGTGATGCCGTAGCGGTCGCGAAGGTCTACGAATGTCATTCCGCCCATCTTGCGGACTCTCTGCACCCAACCGGCCAGAGTCACGGTCTGTCCTGCGTTGCTGAGGCGCAGCTCGCCGCATGTATGTGTCCTGTACATATCTGTCTTTTGATTTATTCTTTATTATTCACCTTCCTCTTCAAGATTGTCGGCTGCTCTCTGCTTCTGAGCCATAACAACCAATGAGCCCTTCTCCAGGAGGACTGTGCTCCATGCGAAGTATGCATCAGCGTTCAGATGCAAGCCGTCTATAGAGTAGTCGGCCTTCAGGAAACCGTTCTCGTCGCTGAGGACTGAAGCTATGTCGAGATATTTGTAGCCATACCTGGCGGCAGCGGCCTCGAGGTATTTGTTGAGAGCTACGACCTTGGGGTTGATGAGGTTGTCGCGGTCACGCTCTGCGGTAACAGGCAATGTTGACTGCACGAAAAGCGTAGTGCTGGGCAGTTCTTTGGTGATCTTCTGAATTATCTTCTCATAGTCTTTCCACACCTGGTCTACATCGCTTGCAGGATTGGTAAGGTCGTTGATACCTGCCATCAGGAAGATTGCTGCGGGGTTGGCTTCAATCACGTCGTCAAGACGGTTGTAGATGCCCTTGACAACATCTCCGCCGATACCGCGGTTGGTGGTGCGGACGAACGGGAAGAGTTCTTCCCACGGTCCGCGACGGGTGATGCTGTTGCCGAGGAACATGACGCTGTAGGGCTTGGTATGCAGGGCGTTGAACAGAGATACGCGGTTGTGGTGGGCCGGGCTTATCTCTTTGTACTGGTGGTCGTCGGCAGCGATGTGTTTCTTGGTGTAGCCGGACAGCCAGCTGAGAACCTTCTCGGCGACTCTCTCATAGCCAAGGCCGTTGAGGCTGCGACCGTCGTAGGTAAATTCTTCTGCCATACGTCCGCTGCCGTCTTCCATGTTGGTAATGTCAATGAATGTGAAGACCTTGCTGGCTTCTGCCGCATCCTTGAGATGCTTGTTGGCTTTCGCCATTGCTACTACGCCTTCATCGCTGACCTGACGGTCGGGAAGGATGCTGATGTAGTAGAGCTCGGTTGCGGGCGAAATGGCGTGGGCGCGGCGGAAGATCTCCTTGACATTGGCGATGACAGTGTCGGCGGTAGCGTTGGCTGTGCCTTCCTTAGCCCTCTTGATGTCCTGAAGACCGGTGCTGACGAAGATTTTCTTCGGAGCGGCCTGTGCTATCTCATCAATACGGTAGAGAGTGTGGGGTGTACCTTCGTACATGATGCCGCGGTTGACGATGCTGGTGTCCTGGAAAAAGTCGGTCCACTCGCCGAAGTCGATTATCTCATCGCCGACCATCACTATGTTCTGGGGATATATCGGAAGGTAAGAGAAAATCTGGGTCTTCTCTGTGAAATAATCCTCGTAATCATACCATGCGGGCTCCGGCACTTTGTCGAGCCTGGTCTTGGTCTGGCAGCTGCCGGCCATCAACAATACTGCTGCAGCGGCCAGTGTGCAAATTGTAAGATTCAGTTTCATATCGTTATTTGTTTTATCTATTCTGATTGTTCTAAACGCCAAATATATATACTATTTATATTGATTTAAAAAATCTACGACTGTAGCTGCTTCCTCCATCGTTATTGCCGGTCCTATCGGCAGACTGAGTTCTTCTTTGGCTATCTGCTCGGTGACAGGGAGACTGATGTGGTTCATTTCCTTATAGCATTCCTGCTTATGCGGAGGAATGGGATAATGTATCACTGTGCCAACGCCATTTTGTTCCAGATAGTCATGCAAAGCATCCCGTTTCCCTTTCCCGACAAAAATCGGGAAAAGATGATATACGTTCTGGTCGTCAGGGAGCAAGTCCGGCAGCGTTACCAACGGATTATTGATATGCTCGTAATAATAATGAGCGACCTCTTTGCGATGAGCATTGTCTTCGTCCAGATACTTCAGCTTTACATCCAGCACAGCGGCCTGAATCTCATCCAAGCGGCTGTTGCGGCCGGCGTATTTGAACACATACTTCTTCTGTGAGCCATAGTTGGCCAGGGCACGGATAGCCGCTGCCAGCTCAGGATCATTGGTGGTTACTGCGCCGCCGTCACCTAAGGCGCCAAGGTTCTTGCCCGGATAGAAGCTATGTCCTGCAGCATCACCGATGCTGCCTGTCCTGCGGCCATCGTAGTGCTTGCACCCGTGAGCCTGGGCATTATCCTCGACAAGCTTCAGGTTATACTTCTTGCAAAGCGCGCCTATCTTCTCTGTATACGCGTTACGACCATAGAGGTGTACAATAGCTATCGCCTTTGTCTTTGGAGTAATAACCTCTTCGATCTTATCCTCATCTATCTCCAGCGTATTGAGTCTGGGCTCAACCAGCACGGGCTTCAATCCGTTCTCAGTGATAGCAAGGATTGTGGCGATAAAAGTATTTGCAGGGACAATCACTTCGTCGCCAGGCTGCATTACACCCATCTCTATGTATGCACGGAATATCCAGATGAGGGCATCAAGGCCGTTGGCACAACCGATGGTATATTTAGTTCCAATATACTTCGAGTAATCCGTTTCGAAACGCTCGTTCTCTTTGCCCTGAAGATACCAGCCTTCATTAACGACACGGCTTACCGCCTCGTTGATTTCTGCTCCATGAAGGGCAGTCACATCTTTTAATGAAAGAAATGGTATCATATATCTTCAGCGTTCAACTTTTTTATAAAACCGTGCAGGACAGCCCATCCACATCTCTCCTGCAGGCACGTCCTTGGTTACCACGCTGCCCGCAGCGATAAATGCGTTTTCACCAATTGTAAGGCCAGGGAGTATCGTTGAACCGGCACCAATGGTCGCTCCTTTGCAAACCTTTGTCCGCAACAGTTTCCAGTCCTTGTTCTTGGAACGAGGATACAAATCATTAGTAAACGTCACGTTAGATCCGACCATCACATTGTCTTCCAACTCGATACCGTCCCAGATCTGCACTCCGCATTTGATGGTAACATTATTGCCTATCTTGACATCGTTCTCTATCAGGCAATGCGAACAGATATTGCAGTTCTCTCCTATCGAACAATCAGGGAAAACCACGCAATATTGCCATATATTGGTGGATTCTGGAATTCTTGTATTCTTACAATCAGATAGCGGGTGTATCATTGTTTCTGTAATCTATGAATTCTTTATAATCCCTGATATAATCGGCGGCATCGTATTTTTCTGATGCCAGCACCATGCAGACTGCGCCTGATGAAAAGTCATCTACATCTCTCCAGATTCCCGGTTGTATATAGAGTGCCTGATATGGTCTGTTTAAAACGAAACTCCTTTTTACATTTCCGTCGTCAAGGGTCACCCGGAAACTGCCGCTGGCGGCAATTATCAATTGAGACAGTTCTTTATGGGCATGAGCACCACGTGACTCTCCTCCGGGTACATCATAGAGGTAATAAACCCGTTTTACATCGAATGGTATCGTTTCTCCATTTTGTACCACCGATATATTACCCTTTCTGTCACTATGATGTCTGTCAAGTTCTATCATAGTGCAATCATATACACTATATCTCGCCATTCCCTTTGAGTTTCAGAAATAAATCATAGTCTCTTATATAGTCTTTCTCATCATAGTCCGTTGAAGAGAGAATCATTGCCAGCGAATTTGTCGAGAAGTTCTCCATCTCCCGCCACAGGCCTTTGGGCACAAACAGCCCGTAATATGATCTGTTAAGGGTGAATATCCTTTTCTTCACGCCATCATCAAGCACTACGTCGAAACTTCCGGACAGGGCAATTATGAATTCCTCATTTTCCTTATACGCATGACCGCCCCGGCACTCACCACCCGGCACATCATATAACCAGTATGTGCGTTTAATTTTAAAGGGGATATGCGTGTCTTCCTCTACAAAAGACAAGTTCCCGCGAGCATCCAAAATCTTTGGTAAATTGATAATTTGAGGTTCCATCCGGACGGCAGTGTTGTTAAAATAACGTGAATAATAAATAGTAAATAACCTTTGCTGTCGTTCTCAGGTCGTCGCGACATCCTTTCAGCTGCCCTTTCCCGTAATGATATAGAATCTTCGGGATCTTGCCCAATGAGGGTTTCAGATAATGCTGAGCTTGCATCAGCCCGAATTGAGCATAATGCATGTCGCGTTTATCTTTGACATAATGTTCTATATCATATTCCCATTTCTCAATCGCTTGCTTCGTAGAGTAATCTGACTTTTTATTGCTGAGCGATACTGAAACACCTATGCCTGCATAATATTTTGATGTTGCCTTCGGCAGATAATACATCTTATCGGCATACAAAAAAGCCTGGGCATCCCGATGGCTCTCTGTCAGATTCAATCCTTTGCCCTCCAAGCCTGGTTCGAATCGATCAAATAATTTCTTTGATATCAAAAGCGAACGAGCAGCAAGCTTCCCTCTGATTTTCAAACTCCACAAGTTATGTCCGGACAGGACTGCATCCTGTTTGACAACTACTTCCTGCCCTCCCTGCTTCACGAATATCCAGTCGGAAATGATTCCTATAGCCTCTGTTGTATCTACACCCTGCTCTTCTATCAGTTTTTGAACTCCTTCAAAATAACCGTCGCAGAGAGAATCATCTCCTGCAATCATCCCAAGCAGATCGAAATCGTCGGGCAAATAGGAGTCAGATTTCACCAGATTAGGATAAATGCCTAGATTGTGCTCGTTCCGGTGGGCGTCAATGATTTCCGGGTACTTCTGCTGGTATTCTTGCAGGACTTCCCACGTACGGTCTTTAGAGCAATCGTCACTCACGACAATGCGGTACAATCCCCACTCTTTCTGACACAAAATGGAGTCAAGAGCTCTGCGGATCAAGTCCTCTTGATTGTACGTTATTATCTGAATGACTATTTTCTTCATCTATCTCTCAGACATTGAACAGGAAATGCATTATGTCGCC
>JAFZKU010000150.1 GCA_017551785.1 Bacteroidales bacterium
AGATACTGGACAGCCATGCAGGTAGCAACGCAGCATACCAGCAGCAGAAGGGCGTTCCAGCCGTAGAAATACAGGGAAACAAGCACCGCAGGAGCAAGGGCGATCAGCACGTCGCGCATCAGGCGGACGGTAGAGAACTCGCTGTGGACGTGCGGAGCCGGAGAAACTATTGTTTTAGACATATCTCTTTCCTCCTATTTTTTAGCGCGACTGCGGATTATCTTCATAACCTCGGCCTTGTTGACGCGGATGACGTCAAGCAGCGGAATGTTGGCCGGGCAGGTGTACAGGCAGCAGCCGCACTCGATGCAGTCGAAAATCTTGTTTTCTTCCAGTTCATCCATCCGGCCGCCGGCACGGGCAAGCTTGTTGAGCAGCCAGGGCTCCAGACCCATCGGGCAGGCCTCGGTACATTTGCCGCAGCGGATGCAGTTGCCTTCGGGTTTGCGGCGGGTCTGCTCTTCGGTGAGCAGCAGCAGGCAGGACGAGCCCTTCTGGGTGGTAGCTTCCATATTGGCGATGGCCTTACCCATCATGGGGCCGCCGCTGATGAACTTGGCGGCATTCTCTGGAACTCCGCCGGCAGCTTCCAGCACGTATGACAGCGGGGTGCCGAGGCGCACCAGCAGGTTGCGGGGACCTGCGACGCACTGCCCGGTGACAGTCATCACGCGCTCGAAGAGCGGCTTGTTCTTCTGGATGGCCTCATATACGGCGTATGCGGTGGCCACGTTCTGGACTACGCAGCCGGTGTCGATGGGCAGAGCGCCTGAAGGCACCTGACGGCCTGTGACAGCATCGATAAGCTGCTTCTCGCCGCCCTGCGGATATTTCTTCTTGAGCTTGAGAACCTTTATGTCGGGGAAGGTGACGCAAGCCTTCTGGATGGCCTCCATAGCCTCGGGCTTGTTCTCCTCGATGCAGATGTAGCATTTGCAGCCTCCAAGCACCTTGGCCATGATGGCGGCGCCTACGGCCACTCCGTCGGGCTTCTCGCGCATCAGACGGTCGTCAGAAGTCACGTAGGGCTCGCACTCGGCACCATTGATGATGAGGAATTCAGCCTTCTTGCCCTCGGGGGGATTCAGCTTGACATGGGTCGGGAAGGTAGCGCCTCCCATGCCCACTATGCCGGCAGCCTTGATTTTGGCCAGAAGTTCTTCGCGGGGCAGCGTAATGTCTTTGACTATGGTGGCGCTGCGGTCGATGGCAGGGTCCCATTCGTCACCCTCGACATCGATCACTACGTGAGGCACCATGTTGCCGGCCAGGTCAGCCCTCGGCTCGACAGCCGCTACGGTGCCGGAAACTGAAGAATGAACGAAGCCGGAGATGAAGCCGGCCGGCTCGCCTATCACCTGACCTACCAGCACCTTGTCGCCCTTGGCCACTATGGGAGTGGCAGGAGCGCCCAGATGCTGCGCCATGGAGATGGCCACCTTTGCCGGAGGGGCAAGGGGATCGATAGCCTCAGTCTTCGCTATCTTGTTGTCATGCGGATGGACTCCGCCTATCTTGAAAGTGATCATGCCGTTTCCTCCTTAGCTTTAACCTCGGCCTTCACTGCTGCAGGGGCGGCCTTCTCGACCGGAGCTGCGGGAGCGGCTGCAGGAGCCGCAGGCTTCTCGGGGAAATTAAACTTATGGATAGCGCCGGTAGGACACTCGGCGACGCACTTCGTGCAGAGCTTGCAGGCATTGAAATCGATGTAAGCGAGATTGTTCTCCACGGTGATGGCGCCGAACGGGCAGACCTTCTGGCACTTCGCACAGCCTATGCAGGCAGCCTTGCAGGCCTTGCGGGCAACGGCGCCTTTATCCTTGCTGCTGCAGAGCACCACTACCTTGCGGTCCTTCGGGCCGAGCGTACGCAGCTCGATTATTGTCCTCGGGCAGGCAGCCGCACAGGCACCGCAGCCGGTACACTTGCTCTCGTCCACCACGGGAAGCCCGGTGGCAGCATCCATCGAGATCGCGCCGAACTTGCAGGCTGCGACACAGTCTCCGCATCCGAGGCAACCCCAGCGGCAGCCGGTATCGCCGCTGTAGAGAGCGGCCTTCACCTTGCAGGACGCATAGCCGTCATATTCGTTGGTCTTGGGCCGGTTTTCACATGTGCCGTTGCAACGCACCACGGCAACCATCTTTTTTTGAGCCACAGCTTCCTGTCCAAGCACCTGGGCGACCTTCTGCATCACATCGTTGCCGCCTACAGGACAGAAAAGAGAGCCTATCTCAGGAGCGGCCACCAGCCTCTGGGCGAAGTCGCGGCATCCTGCGCTTCCGCAGCCGCCGCAGTTCGCACCGGGGAGGCAGGCCTCCACCTTGTCGATACGCTCGTCTTCTTCTACCTTGAACTTCTGGGCTACAAAATACAAGACGACCGCCACAACTATACCCACCAGAGTGAGGATGGCAATCGTCGTCAGAATAGTAGAATCCATTATTTGTTAATTTTCTCTATTGAAAAGGTAAATATCCTCTCAAGCCGGTCTCTGAAAAGGTACACGAACAAGTAGTAGACAGCGACACCCGCGAGGGAGAGCAGACCGACTGCCAGTTCGTTCAGGCCGGTATTAGACAAAATTAACAAAAAAACTATTAAAATTACAAGGGGAATAGCATAAGAAATGAACACCGCAGAAACTCCCAGAGACTGGTTCAGCACGAGGTTGACCTGGTCGCCCACCTTGAAATCTTCTACCAGCGTATTGATGCTGTAGGGCACGTCCACGAGGCGTATTTCCTTGTCGCCTGCGACGCAGAATCCCTTGGCGTGACATTCTGCGCACGCCGACTTGTTGACGATCTCTACGGTGATATAATCTTCGCTAATTTCGCGGATTATCCCCTCATGCGATATCTTGTCGATCTTTTTCATTTAACCTTGCTGGTAAGGGGATATTTGACGTTCTCCAGATTGGTGGTGCGGATCTCCAGTTTACCCACAGAGATGGGAACTGAAATATATACAGGAAGACGGTTGTCATCGTCAGTGAGCCAGATGTAGACAGTATTCTTGAGGTCGTCTCCTGTGGGGACACTCACCTTGGAATTGTCAGACTCGACATTGGCGATACGTTTCAGATTCATCGCCAGGCAGACGGTGTTGAACTTGCCCAGGCCGTCGACCTGCCTGGTCTCGTTGCGCACATAGCTCAGGGTAGCCCTGGTGATGTTGCGGTCCATTGCGGCCAGCATAGAGACACGCTTGCCGGCCTTCAGCGCCTTGATATCTGAAGTACGGATGCTGTATATCAGATTGATTATATCCCTTATGGTCTCGTTGCTCTTGAAGACAGTGTCGACAGGAGCCGCCATGGTGCTCTTCTCTACCTTTGCGTGGAGAGTCTTTTTATCGTCGCTCCACTTATATTCGTTGAAAGCCGTAAAATTGCCCTCATGCACCGAACGCATGGCGTAAACGGGGTCCATGTCCATCTCGAACTTCGACTCGTAGATGTCCCTCACCTTGTAGAA
>JAFZKU010000002.1 GCA_017551785.1 Bacteroidales bacterium
CCTTCCGGAGCGTCGAAGCGGTAGCGATGCTGGTGGGCTGTGATTATCAGCTGGCATCCGGCTTTCTGGAGCAGCGGGGTCCACATGTTGGCGCAGGTGCGCTGCCAGCTGGCGTAATCGGTGCGATAGCGGGGGTCTTTGTCGGCCGGAGCTACGTCGCCGGGGTTTTGGTCGGGCCTCGGGTCGAACAGGGGGATGTGGCAGAAGGCGACCAGATAGGGCGCGGAGGCTATTTCTTCCTGCTGCAGGGCGTCGGCCAGCCAGAGGGTCTGGGCTTCGCGGTAAGCCGCGCTATTGAAGAGGCCTGCGAAGATGGGGTTGGTGTCGAGCTTGTCCTCACCGGTGTCCAGACCTATCATGGCGATGTCGCCCATGCGCACTGCGAAGTTGCGGCCGAGGTCCCAGTCGCGTGACGAGCGCTCTTCCGGCTGGCGGTACATCCACACTCGCTCCAGGTGGCGGTTCGCCATGCCCCGGAAGTCGTGGTTGCCGGTGCAGAAAAGGTAGGGGATTTCAGCCGCGTAATCCTTGCGGTCCATGCTCGGCGCAAGGAAAATGTTTATCTGGTTGTCGATGGTTTCTTCCGTGTTGGAAGCATCCCCGTTCCAAATGACGCAGGAAGGGGCCAAATTCGCGATTTTAGCCGTGGCGGCTGACATTGTATCCCAATGGGCGTGCGTGTCGTTAATGACGCAGAAATGGGCATTTGAGGCCATTCCTGCCGTAGTGAAGCTGTACACTCGCGGATCTTCCTCATTTCCGGTGATTTTCATGTCGTAGCCGCCCTTGTATGCGATGCGGTCGGCGCCGATGGTGTACCAGTATTTCGTGGCGGGCTTCAGGCCGGTCAGGCGGATCTGCATCACATGCTGGTTCATGTCAGTGACGCGGAAGCCGCCGCATTTGACGGTTTTGGCTCCGGTCATGTCAGGTCTGTCGCTATAGCGGACATAGCCGTTCGCCATGTCTGACACTGCGAAAGCGACACCCATCGAAGTCGCCGCATAGTTCTGCAGCATCGGTGCGGAAACGATCAGCTTGCCCGGCGCGGCATCCGCGGCCTTGCCGGCCTCAGAGCTTGCGCCCTCCGCCGCCTCAATAGCCCTCAGCGCTTCCTCGGCCTTGGCAACATCCGGCAGCGCAGCCGCAGCCGCAATCGCCGCCGTCCTCTTCAAGAAATCCCTGCGATTCATAGTCATAGTTCAGATTGTTCAGGTCTTAAACAAAGTTAATGAATAATCTTTTGTTAAATTTGAAGTTGCCATGATAAAAGACTATTCATCGTTCGGGCCGGCGTACCGGAACTTCAAAGTGAAGGAGGGAGTGTTTGTTCCCGAGCCTGTGGCCGAATTTTCCGGCGACAATCCCTTCACGAGGATGGCCCCGATCCGCGGCAAGAAGCGCGACATTACCTTCGACGACAGCTGGACATACCTCGACAAATCTCTTAAGTTCAAAATAATCCATGCCCTCACATATTTTGTGGCATGGACGATAGCCTTCCCGCTGAATCGCATCCGCTTTGGCCTCAAGATAGAAGGCCGCGACAAAATCCGCCGCAACCGCAAACTCATCGCTGGCGGCGTGATGACCGTCTGCAACCACGTCCACCGCTGGGACATGATCTGCGTGCTGCAGGCAATGCGCTTCCGCAAAGCCTGGATTCCCATGTACTCCGAGCCCTTCAAAGGCAAGGACGGCGGCATCATGAAAGCAGTCGGCGGCATTGCCATCCCCGACAGCTACAGCGGCCTGAGAAAGTTCGACCAGGCGCTGGACGAGCTGCGCTCCCGCGGCCAGTGGATCCACATCTTCCCCGAAAGCTGCAGCTGGAAGTTCTATGCCCCGCTGCGCCCCTTCAAGCTCGGCACCTTCAACATGGCCTGCAAATATGCACTCCCCATAATACCGATGATGATAACCTTCAGGCCCCGCACCGGATGGCGCAAGCTCTTCGGCAACGGCGAGCCGCTGGTCACCATCCATGTGGGGGACCCGATAATTCCCGACACCGGTGCTTCTCGTAAAGAAGAGGCAGTGCGCCTGCGCGAGGTGGCCCACAAGTCCATGCTCGACATGGCCGGAATTGTGTCCAACCCCTGGCCCTCCGGACTAGATTGAAACCTCCACTATATGCAAAAGATTATCGACCCCGTACCAGTTGACCTGCTCAAGGCGGAGCTCACCAAATCCAAGAAACTGGAAGACACCAACAAAGGCCACAACGAACTATACATTGTCACCTGGCAGGACTCTCCGAATGTCGTGACGGAGATAGGCCGCTTGCGCGAAGTGGCTTTCCGCGCTGCCGGCGGCTCTACAGGAGAAGCTATAGACCTTGATGAGTACGACAAGATGGAGAAACCATACAAGCAGCTGATTGTATGGGACCCGGATAACGAAGCTATCATCGGAGGGTATCGCTTCATCTTTGGCTCAGATGCGACTTTCGACGAGAAGGGGCAGCCGGTGCTGGCAAGTTCCCATCAGTTCCGCTTCTCTCAGCAGTTCATAGAATCCTACCTGCCGCACGTGATCGAGCTCGGGCGCAATTTCGTGGCACCTGAATACCAGAGTTCGAAGCTTGGCGCGAAGTCCATATTTGCCATGGACAATTTGTGGGACGGGCTCGTGGCCATCGTCATGAAGAATCCCGATCTGCTTTATTATTTCGGAAAGGTCACCATCTATCCTTCATATGACTATATCTCACGTGATCTGATTTATCACTTCCTCTGGAAGCATTTCGGCGACAAGGAGGAACTTGTAAGACCATGGGACGACCAGTCTCTGATGCCGGCTTCCGACCCGGGCCTGATGGACCTGATCCTGAACAAGGAAGATATGGCGGAGGATTACAAACTGCTGCGCAGTGCGGTCAGGATGCGTGGCGTCAATGTCCCGCCGAATGTGTCAGCCTATATTTCTGTCACTCCGAAGATGCTGATGTTCGGCACGGCAGTGAACCGCCTGATGCACAACATCGAAGATACGGGCATTCTCATTCCTTTCGACGATATCTACCACGACAAGAAGCGTCGTCACATTGGCGCCTATCTGCGTTTTGCGCGTTCTAAGAGGCGGCGCAAAGATGTGGTTCTGGACACTCCGGAAATGGAGACCCAGATGGTGGATCACTGGCTGAATATGCGCAAGCGCAAGATCAAGCGCCTGTTCAAGAAATCAGGACGACAGATTTAGGGCCGGCCGCAAGTCGCGGTCTGGGTGTTCCTGTTACTGGTACTTCCTAATACGCACGTCGGTGTCCGGCAGCTGTGCCTGGAGGACGGTGACGTCGGTGTTGCTGAAGTGGTAGGGGAAAACTACCTTGGGCTTAAAGATGTTCACCGCCTTGACAAGCTGGTCGGTGGTCATGGTATAGGGCTGGTTGCAAGGCAGGAAGGCCACGTCTATATCCTTGATATCAGCCAGCTCGGGGATGTCCTCGGTGTCGCCGGCGATGTAGACGCGCAGGCCGTCCAGAGTCAGGATGAAGCCGTTGTCACGTCCCTTCGGGTGGAAATTCTCGTGGCCGGGCGAGCAGTTGTAAGCCGGCACAGCCTCTATCTTGATATCGTCGCGGAGCTGCAGCTCGTCGCCGTTGGCCATCACGGTGCCGTAGCCCAGCATTTCGGCGCAGCGGGCGTTGGTGATAAGCTGGCCGCCAGTCATAGCGCTGAGCGCATTGCGGTCGAAGTGGTCGCCGTGCTCGTGGGTCAGCAGAATGTAATCGGCCTTGGGCATGTTCCCGTATGCGAACTGCCTGCCGCCGGAGCGGGTCACGGGGTCGACATAGATGGTGATTCCGTCAAATTCTATGTAGAGGGTGCCGTGAGCGAGCGCGTGGAGATACACCTCCTTGCCGGAAGGCGTTGAAAAGATGTCAACCTCGTCATCGTAAAGGTCTTGGATTGGCTTTCCGCCTTTTGCCCATTCCAGGATGCCGCCATTCAGATTATATACCTCGTAGTCGAGCTTTTCAAGAGCCTTTGCGGCCTCGGCGCTGCGTTTTCCGCTGCGGCAGTACACGGCCACCGGCAATGAAGCTTCGCCCAGCGTAGCGACAGCCTTTTCGGCGAATGAGTCGCTGCGTACGTCAGCGTTCAGGGCGCCGGGGATATGGCCGGCATTAAACTCTTCGGGAGTGCGCACGTCAAGGACTTGCACCTTTCCGGCAGCGATAAGAGCCTCAAATTCGTCAGCGGGGACAGTCTCGTACCCCTTGCAGCTGCTGAGCCCCGCAACGGCCAGCAGGCATATCA
>JAFZKU010000151.1 GCA_017551785.1 Bacteroidales bacterium
GGCGGCACGTTCACGATGCTGCCCTCGATAATTTTCAGAAGAGCCTGCTGGACTCCTTCTCCCGACACGTCGCGGGTTATCGAAGGGTTGTCGCCCTTGCGGGCTATCTTGTCGATTTCATCTATGAAGACGATACCTTTCTCAGCTTTCTTCACGTCATAGTCCGCATCCTGGAGCAGACGGGTGAGGATGCTTTCCACATCTTCTCCCACATATCCGGCCTCGGTCAGGATGGTGGCGTCTACTATTGCGAAAGGCACGTTGAGCATCTTGGCGATGGTCCTTGCCAGCAGGGTCTTGCCGGTGCCGGTAGGTCCGACCATCAGGATATTGGATTTCTCGAAGAGGTCGGCCGAGCCTTTCTCGGCATTCTCGATCCTCTTGTAGTGGTTGTAGACGGCGACTGCGAGAGTCTTCTTCGCGTCGTCCTGCCCTACCACGTACTGGCTCAGGAAATCATAGATCTCGTGCGGCTTGCGCAGTGAGAACTCGCCGTTCACCTTGCCGGCAGACTTGATGCTGCTCTGAGGATGCAGAAGCTCCTTTGCCCTGGTGAACGCCATTTCGGCACAGTCTGAACAGATGCAGGCGTTCTCGCCGTACATCATCAGGGGAACTTCGTTTTCGCTTCTGCCGCAAAATGCGCAGCGCGCTACTTCGATCTTATTTTTTGCCATTCTTTTCAGCTTTAGTCACGATCTGGTCTATCATTCCGTATTCCAGGGCCTCCTGGGAAGTCATCCAGAAATCACGGTCAGCGTCCCTGCGGATAACGTCCATTTCCTTGCCGGTGTGCTCGCTGAGTATCTGATAGAGTTCGTCCTTGAGCTTGAGGATCTCACGGGCGGTAATCTCGATGTCCGACGCCTGGCCCTCGGCTCCTCCGAGCGGCTGGTGGATCATAACTCTCGAGTGGGTAAGCGCAGAGCGCTTTCCAGGGCTGCCGGCAGCCAGCAGCACAGAGGCCATTGAAGCGGCCATGCCGGTGCAGATGGTGTGGATGTCGGAGCTGATGGTCTGCATGGTGTCATAGATGCCGAGACCGTCGTATACGGAACCTCCGGGAGAGTTGATATAAAGGGAGATGTCCGAATCATAGCCGTTGCTGTCGAGGAAGAGCAGCTGAGCCTGGATGATGTTGGCCACCTCGTCGGTGATGGGACAGCCCAGGAAGATGATGCGGTCCATCATCAAGCGTGAGAACACGTCCATCTGCGCCACGTTGAGCTGGCGCTCTTCGATAATCATGGGGTTGATATAGCTGTCGGTCACAGAATTGAACCTGTGGAGGGCCATGGAGCTGATGCCACGACTCTTGACAGCAAACTTCTCGAATTCGTTCATATCTCGGGGGATTTACTATTTCTGGGCACGCATCTTTTCGACGGTGGTTTTCTTCTTCTCGAGGGTGACGGCGTCCTTGACATAGGCTACGACCTTGTCGGCCTCGACCTTGTCGTACAGGCGGCGGGCCTGGTCGTCGTCGCCGAGCAGACGGTCTGCGAAGCCGGCGAGCTGGTCCTCAGGAACGTCGTTCATGCCGTACATTGCGAACTGGTAAGCTGCAAGGGCCTTAGCTTCCTTGTCAAGGTCTTCCTTGGTCACTTCCATATTGTGGGCCTTCATGAGATGGTTGCATATCATCTGCCAGCGGAAGTCCTTGGTGAAAGCGTCGAACTCTTTCTCGATGTCTTCAGCGGTGAACTTGCCCTCGTTGACACGGATGAGCCACCTCTTGAGGAAAGCCTCGGGGAGTTTCACATCAGCCTTTTTGAGCAGATAGTCGCGTGCGTCAGCTGCGAAGCGGTATTCGCTCTCGCGGGCATATTCATTCTTGAGCAGGTCCTTCACCTTGGCGTCGAAGGCAGCCTCGTCCTTTACGACATCCTTACCGAAGATGCGGTCGAAGGTCTCAGGTTCGGGTTTGGCTGCAACGAAGGTCTTTACGTCCTTCACTGTCATCTGCCACATCGGATCCATGTCTTTCAGTTCGTCCTTCTTCATGTGGAGCATGGCGGCGCGGTCTGAATCGTTGGGGAACACTGCGTTCACGTCGAGGTCTTTCACTTCGTCTTTCTTGATGCCTACGAAAATGCTCTTGGCTTCGTCAGCTATGCTGCGGAGAGCTACGTATGCGTCCTTCACTTCGGTCTCTCCCTGCTTGAAATCCACCACTACGAAATCGTCCTCACCGGCAGCTTCGCCGCTCTGCATGGTGCCGTACTGACGGAGAAGATTCTCCTTATAGTCGGCTACAGCTTTTGCGCTGACTGTGACAGTATAGTAAGGGATGGTATCCTCGTTTGTCACATCCACGGTGATGTCGGGAGCTACTCCGAGGTCAAAGTCGAAAGTGTATGAATCGCCTTCGTCGGCGACTTTGTCGTTATCCTCGCTGGGAAGCGGCTCGCCGATGATGTTGAGCTTGTTGTCTTCGATATATTTGGTTATCTGCTGTGAGACGATTGTGTTGAGAGCGTCTGCGAGCGCCTGGCCGCCGTACATCTTCTCGATGAGGCCCATGGGGGCCATACCTTTACGGAAGCCGCGGATATCTGCTTTGTGGCGGAATTCCTTGAGGCGTTTGTTCATGTCTTCTGCGTAATCTTCTTTGTCGACTTTGATGCTCACCTTCAGTGTGAGGTCATCCTGGCTTTTTTTCTGGTTAATCTGCATATTTTTATCTGATTTTCTATTCGTTACAAAGGGGCGTAAAAATAGTAAAAATTTGGTTATCTTTGTACAATTCAGTCAAAAAATCCAATTTTAGCCGACGGACATGACATATCAGCAACTATACGAGAACATCCTGGCGAAGAAAAGTTTCCTCTGCATCGGGCTGGATCCGGAGATTTCCAAGATCCCTGACCACCTCAAGCATATGGAGCATCCCGTCTTTGAGTTCAACAAGGCAATTATCGACGCTACAGCCCCCTACGCAGTAGCCTACAAGCCTAACAGCGCCTTCTACGAAGTGTTCGGCGCGCAGGGATGGAACGAGCTGGAGATGACTGTCTCCTACATCCGCAAGAACTATCCCGGGCTGTTCGTAATCCTGGACGCCAAGCGCTGCGACATCGGCAACACCGCCCGCATGTATGCCCGCGCTTTCTTCGAGACTCTTGACTTCGACGCCGTGACCCTCTCCCCTTACATGGGCCATGACAGCATAAAGCCTTTCCTCGAATACAAGGGCAAATGGGCTGTCATACTTGCCGCCACTTCCAATGAATCCGCCCGTGACTTCGAGTTCGGCGGCGAGGAGCCTCTTTTTGCCAAAGTCATGAACAAGGCCCTGGAGTGGGGCACTGTCGACAACACCATGTTCGTCGTAGGCGCCACCCGTCCCGAGATGTTCAAGGCCATCCGCGAGATATGCCCCGACAATTTCTTCCTGGTGCCGGGAGTCGGCGCCCAGGGAGGCACAGTCGCCGAGGTGGTGAAATACGGCATGAACAGCCACTGCGGCCTGCTTGTCAATTCTTCCCGCGGAGTAATCTACGCCGGCGGCGGAGAAGGCTTTGCGGATGCTGCCGCGGCTGCAGCCAAAGCGCTGGCCGACGAGATGGCCACATACCTCTAGAATCGAAAAATCAACTACCTTTGCCAAGGTAAAACAGCAATGACCATGCAGTACAACAATACATCAAGAAAACGCAATACACCGCGCCCCGCTCCGGCCAAGGCTCCCGCCCGCTCCGGCAGCTCAAAGGGCCGCCAGGGAGGCAGCAAGGGCAGCACCGGCAAGACCTACGAAAGGAGGTCATCCGGCAGCGGCAGATATTTCTCTGACAAACAATATCAGAAGAGGAAAAGCCCCGCCAAGACCCCCAAGGTTGAAGATGACGGTCTGATCCGCCTCAACAAGTTCGTAGCCAATTCGGGAGTGTGCTCACGCCGCGAGGCTGACAAATATATCGAGGCGGGCCTGGTCACCGTAAACGGCAAGATAGTCACAGAGCTCGGCACCAAAGTCAGCCCCACCGACGACATCCGCTTCAGCGGCGAAAGACTGAAGGGCGAAAAGAAGGTCTATATCGTGATGAACAAACCCAAGAACTTCGTCACCACCACCAGCGATCCCCACGCCGAAAAGACTGTGATGGACCTCATCTCGACGGAGCTCTGCAAGGAGCGCGTATTCCCGGTAGGCAGGCTCGACAAAGCCACCACCGGAGTGCTGATGTTCACCAACGACGGTGCCCTGGCAGAGAAGCTCACCCACCCTTCATACAGAGTCCGCAAGATTTATTACGTCACTCTCGACAAGAATCTCAAGAAAGCCGATTTCGACGCCGTGCTTGACGGCATAACCCTCGAGGACGGCCCCATCGCCGCCGATTCCCTCTCATATGTCAACGGAGTGCAGAGCGAAGTGGGCATCGAGATCCACTCTGGCCGCAACCGCATCGTGCGCCGCATTTTCGAGCATCTCGGCTATAAGGTCAAGAAGCTCGACAGGGTTTATTTCGCAGGCCTCACCAAGAAGAACCTGCGCCGCGGCCAGTGGCGTTTCCTCAATGAGGAAGAGTTGAATCACTTGATGATGGGCGCGTTCGAATGATGGAAGTTCCCAGCAACCACAGAAGCGGCTTCGTCAACATAATAGGCAACCCCAACGTGGGCAAGTCGACCCTGATGAACGCCCTCGTGGGCGAGAAGTTGTCCATTGTGACAGCCAAGGCCCAGACCACCCGCCACCGCATTATGGGCATCGTCAACGGCGATGATTTCCAGATTGTATACAGCGACACCCCGGGCATCCTGAAGCCTGCCTACAAGCTCCAGGAGAGCATGATGAATTTCGTGGACACCGCCATCGGCGACGCCGACGTCATAATCTATGTGACCGATGTCATCGAGAAGGCCGACAAGAACCGCGAGTACGTCGAAAAGCTCAACCAGCTCACCTGCCCTGTGATAATAGTCATCAACAAGATAGACAAGAGTACCCAGGACCAGGTCCGCGAGCTGGCCGCAAAATGGCACGAAGAAGTGCCGAAGGCCGAGATCTTCGCCGCCAGTGCGCTGGAGCGCTTCAACCTCGATGCCATTTTCGAGCGCATCAAGGAACTCCTGCCCCTCAGCCCGCCGTGGTACGACAAGGACGCCTTCACCGACAAGAGCCTGCGCTTCTTCGCCGCCGAGATAATCCGCGAGAAGATCCTCCTCAATTATTCCAAGGAAATTCCTTACTGCACCGAAGTGGTGATCGAGGAGTTCAAGGAAGGTGAAGAGAGATACGATATCAGGGCCGTAATCAACGTGATGCGCGAATCCCAGAAAGGCATCATAATCGGCAACAAGGGCGCCGCACTGAAAAAAGTAGGCTCGCAGGCCCGCGTCGATATGGAGGCTTTTTTTGAAAAAAAGGTATTTTTGCAGATATTTGTCAAGGTCGAACGCAACTGGAGAGAAGACCGTCAGATGCTGAGGCGTTTCGGCTACATTCAAGACTAAAAGGAATACGATGAGTGACGAGATAGACGATATTGAAGTTGAAGAGGGTGCTCAGGAAGAGAACCTTGAGGAGACTCAGGAGGAGGTTCAGGAGGAGCAGATCAGCGAAGAGCATGCTGCCGATGCAAAAGACAACAGCAAGAGCAGCAAGTTCAACCGCGTCATAAATGCCGGAGAGAACAAGTACAAGCTCCCGGGCATGTACCGCGACTGGTTCCTCGACTACGCTTCATACGTCATGCTCGACCGTGCAGTCCCCTACATCGAGGACGGTCTGAAGCCCGTACAGCGCCGCATCCTCCACGCTTTGAAGCTCAATGAGGACGGCCGTTACCACAAAGTTGCCGGGCTTGTCGGCGACACGATGAAGTTCCACCCCCACGGCGACGCGTCAATCTACGACGCCCTCGTGGGCATGCAGCAGAAAGAACTGCTCATCGACGGCCAGGGCAACTGGGGCAACATACTCACCGGCGACAGCGCCGCGGCCATGCGTTACATCGAGGCCAAACTGAGCAAGTTCGCCCTCGACGTCGTGTTCAACCCCAAGATTACCGAGTGGGTTCCGACCTATGACCGCGCAAGCGTCGAGCCTGTCACCCTCCCTGTGAAATTCCCGCTGCTGCTGTCCCAGGGCAGCAAAGGCATCGGCGTCGGCCTCAAGATCCTCATCCTCCCCCACAACTTCAACGAACTGCTGGATGCCAGCATCGCTGCTCTTAAGGGCGAGGAGTTCGACCTCTATCCCGATTTCCCCACCGGCGGCATCGCCGACTGCAGCAAATACAACGGAGGCCTGAGGGGCGGCCGCGTGCGCGTCCGCGCCACCATCACCAAACGTGACAAGAAGACCCTTGTGATCGAAGACATTCCTTTCGGCGAAACCATCGGCTCGGTGATTGCGTCGATAGCGTCTGCCAACGATTCCGGCAAGATAAAGATCAAGAAGATCGACGACTACAGTGGAGCCAAGGTTGAGATCGTGCTCCAGCTGGCCAACGACATCTCTCCCGACAAGACAATAGACGCCCTCTACGCCTTCACCAAATGTTCTGTCGTGCTCTCCCCCAACACCGTAGTTATCAAAGACGGCAAGCCGGAGTTCATGACGGTGAACGACATCCTGCGTTACGGTGCGTTCCATACCCGCGACTTGTTCGAGAAAGAGCTGAGCGTCACCCTTTCGGAGCTGGAAGACGACTGGCACAGGATGAGCCTCGAGAAGATTTTCTTCGAGGAGAAGGTTTACCGCGTGCTGGAGAATGACGCCCGCACATGGGAGAAGCAGATCCAGGACGTCACCGACAAGATGCTCGAGTATCAGCACCTTGTCCGCAAGCCCATCACCAGCGAAGACATCCTGAAGCTCGTCGAGAAGCCTGTCCGCAAGATCTCCAAGTTCGACATAAAGGCTGCCAATGAGCGCCTCAAGGCTACCGAGGAGCAGATCGCCAAGGTCAAATACAACCTGGAGCATCTCACCCAGTATACCATCGCCCACTTCAAGAACATCAA
>JAFZKU010000152.1 GCA_017551785.1 Bacteroidales bacterium
CCGGTGTCGCCTACAGAAATGTCGAAAGGACAGGGACAGGGCTTACGCTCGGAATACTGCCAGATTTCGAAACCGCTGCCTCCCTGGAGGTTGACAGCGATGCAAGCGTGGCGCTTCTGGGCCTGGCCGCCGGTGTAGGGCAGCATCCTTTCAGCTACTGTATCGTCTTCGAGAATGCGGATGTTGGCTCCGAAGTGGTCGATGTACCATTGCCAGCTTTCATAGAAGTTTTCGCAACCTACGCCGACCTGCTGGATTCCGCCTATGTTGAATTTTGCCATAGTTTTCGGGGGTTCTAATAATCCCTCAAAGGTACAAAACTTTGATATAATTAAAGACTTATTATGTAAGGTTTAGAAAGGCATTTGTAAGCATTTGAATTTTTTAGGTAAATTTGTATGACATTAGAGATGATTTGCCATGACTCTGAAATGGAAAAACGTTGTATACATCGTGCTGGTCCTGGCGGCGCTTGCATTTGTGGGTATATGTCCGGACTGGGTCGCCGCTAACGCCCTTGCCATATTTCTCGCCGGTGTTGCGGCCGTGTTCGCATTTCTGTATTTCGACGAGCGCCGCAGTCTGAGGAATCTGCTGTCCAAGAGTGCCGAGACCAGGACGATCCCGGAACTCCTCCATTACGATTATGATTTCGACAAGGCAAAGGTCCGCGACGAGTCTGACGTACAGCTGCTGTCCGACCTGCGAGATCTTTTCGAGCAGAAAGAAGTCTATCTCGACAAGAATCTCACAATAGACTCTTTGGCGAAGATGGCTTCTACCAACAAGGCCCGCATGTCCCGTTTCATCAACGAGGTTTTCGGCTGCAACTTCCCTACATTTCTGAATAACTACCGTGTAACCAAGGCAGTGTCGCTGCTGAGCGACCCTGCAAATTCCGTTTATACAGTTGAAGGCATAGGTGAGAACTGTGGCTTCAGCAACAGACAGGCTTTCCATTCCTCGTTCAAGAAGCGTATCGGGATGCCCCCGAGCAAATTTAGAGAACTGATTAAGAAAAACGCAGTAAAATGAGAATTGGTTTGTTTACGGATGCATTTTATCCCATGGTCGACGGGGTAATCAAGGTTGTGGACAGCTATGCCCGCAGGCTGATGGACAAATGCGAAGTCACAGTATTCGCTCCCGGCTTCGGCAAGGATGGAGATTTTACAGTGCCGTATCCGGTCGAGAAGTGCCATACTCTGAATTTCAACAATTTCGATTATTCAGTGCCGATGCCCCACTTCGATCCGGCTTTCGAGGCTGCCCTGATCCGCAGCAAGCTGGATCTGGTGCACATTCATTCGCCTTTTTCAATAGGCTTGATAGGGTTGAACTACGCCCGGCTCCGCGACGTGCCGGTGGTAGCAACTATCCATTCCCAGTACAAGCAGGATTTCGAGAGGTCGCTGAAGCTCCCCACCACGGTCGAGCTGGCGATGATGACCATCATGAGCATATTCAACGGCTGTGACGAGTGCTGGACGGTGAATGATGCCGTGCGAAAGCTATATATCCACGAATATGCCCTTACTGCCCCCTGCAAGGTGAAGCAGAACGCCACCGACCATATGCCGGTAGCCGACCGCAAGGCCGCCGCTGCCGAGGTGAATGCCCTCTACGGCCTTGACGAAGACGACCTTGTGCTGCTGTTTACCGGCCGCATCAACTTCATAAAGAACATCGATTTCATAGTCCGTTCGCTGCGTATCCTCAAAGACAAAGGGCTGCGCTTCAAGATGCTCTTCGTCGGGCAGGGGCAGGACGAGGACAAGCTGAAGGCGCTTGTCACAGAACTGGGCCTTAATGAAGAGGTAGTACTCTGCGGCCTGGTCAAAGAGAAGTCTATGCTCGAGAAGATTTACAGCCGCGCGAAGCTCTTCCTCTTCCCGTCGCTCTACGACGCGAACTCTCTGGTACAGATAGAAGCGGCTTGCCAGAGCACCCCGACTCTGTTCCTCCGCGGAGCCCGCACTGCCGGCAACGTAGTCGAAGATGTCAACGGTTTCCTGTCGGACGCCGACGAATACGCCTATGCTGACAAGATTATGCGCATCCTTTCCGACGAAGCCTATTACCTCAAAGTGTCGGAAGGCGCCTTCCGCGATATCTACCGCACCTGGGACCAGGTGGTCGACGATGTCTTCGAGGAGTACAAGAGACTGATAGCAACACATGAGAAAAAGTCAATAATTGATAAAATAGACAGTATTATTCCATCATGAGAAGGATTTCATTTTTCGCAGCTATGCTGCTCCTGCTGACTGCCTCATGCAGCCAGAAACCTGAAGTTATCCAGCTGTTCAACGGGAAGGACTTTGAAGGCTGGACTTTGTTTGCCAACGACCCTGACGTGCCGGCTACCGACGTTTTCAGCATAGTAGATGGCAATATCCGTATCGCAGGTCAGCCTTTCGGCTTCATGCGCACCAACGAGAAATACACCGACGTAGTGCTCCGCGCTGAGTGGCGCTGGGTTGGCCAGGGCTCAAACAGCGGCATTTTCAGCCTCGTGCAGGACGGCTTGCTCTGCTGGCCGAACGCTATCGAATGCCAGCTGAAGGCCGGTTCAGTAGGTGATGTAGTTCTGCTCGGCGGCTCTGACGTGAAAGAGCTCGAGGCTCCGGATGGCGCCCGTCCCCGTTTCCCCATGGTCCGCAAGGAAAATGAATCCAGCGAGAAGCCTGAAGGAGAATGGAACCAGATGGAGATCGTAATCACAAGCGACGGCGGAGTTGACATCAC